>JAGRKY010000172.1:0-3752 GCA_020442095.1 Bauldia sp. | reverse complement strand
CCGTCGGCGACGATCTGCTCGGTCAGCGCCTTGAGATCTTCCATGGTCTGCGGGACTTCGTAGCCCGCATCCGCGAAGTTCTCGGGCACGTACCAGACGAGGCTCTTCAGGTCCGCCTTGTACGGGAAGGCATAGAGGTGTTTCTCGCCGTCCTTGCCCTTGTAGCTCGACAGGTCGACCCACGACTGGCCGGCGGCATAGTTGTCGATCAGCCAGTTCTTCACGTCATCGCCGAGCGGTACCAGGTCGCCCTTGGAGGCGAGGTCGGCCGCCAGGCCCGGCTGCGGGAAGACCGCGATGTTCGGCGGGCTGCCCGCCTGGGTGTCGATGACGATCTGCTGCTCGAAAGAGTCCGAGCCGGCATATTCGACGGTCGCGCCGGTCGCTTCCTCGAAATAGGCGAGCATGCTGACGACGAGATCCTTGTCCGGCCCGAGCCACGGCCCGAAGATCGACAGCGTCTGGCCGCTCAGATCATGCGACTTGGCAAAATCTTCGTAGCTCTGCCAGCTGAAACGCGAATCCTCACCGATCGGGAACTTGAGGTCGGCGGCCATTGCTGAGCCGGCGGCCAGGGCAATCCCGGCGGTGAACGTTAAAAGGCTGATGCGAAGCTTCATTACGTGAACCTCCCTGAAATCAACGGAATTCCGTGAACGAGAGGTGCGACGCCGGTCGCGACGCGCGATCGTTATGTCCAAGCCACATGAGTCGTCGAACCTCCCAAAAAACGCAATGAAGTTGACGAGCCTCCAAAGCGCTTTGGAATATATCATCGCCAGACGGATCAGCCCTGTCAACCCGCGGAAAGCTTGTCTACTGCGGTCAAGCGACGTTTTGACTCAAGTTTTTTCAGTAGAAACAAAGTCTTGGCCTGCCGATTCCGGCGGTGATCACGCCATCGCCGGCGGCTGGACTTGATTGAGCTGGCAGGGAGACTTGCGCGGAAAATTGAAAACGCTTTGAATAGACCGAGGGAGGACTATGCGCCTTGATCAAGCTCAAGGACCTGGCTGAACAGCTCGGGCTGTCGCCAACCACGGTGAGCCGCGCTTTGAACGGCTATCCGGAAGTCAACGAGAGAACCCGCCAGCGGGTCCTCGAGGTAGCGCGGAAGCTCGACTACCGTCCGAATGCCAGCGCCCGCCGGTTGGCAACCGGGCGTGCCGGGGCGATCGGCGCGGTCTTGCCCTCTAACCGGAATCTCCTCGTCGATCCGCATTTCGTCGAATTCCTCGCCGGCATCGGCGAGCGGCTGATCGAGGACGAAATCGACATCGTGCTGTCGCCGACATCGGGAGACGACGAGATCGCCAGCTACCGGCGCATGGCGGCCGGCACGCGGGTCGACGCCATCATCCTGTCGAGTCCGGTCGTCGGCGACCGGCGCGTGCCGCTGCTCATGGAGCTCGGATGTCCCTTCGTCATCCACGGCCGCACCGAAGGGACGACCCAGCATGCCTGGCTCGACATCGACAACGAGGGCGGCTTCCGCCATGCCACCAACCACCTCCTCGATCTCGGCCATGAAAGAATCGCGCTGATCAACGGCGACACGCGATTCACGTATGCACTGCATCGCGAGCGCGGCTACCGCAGCGCGCTTGAAGCGCGCGGTATCCGGCTCGATCCGCGGCTGATGGCCAGCGGCACGATGACGGACGAAGTCGGCTACCGCGCCACCGAGCGCTTCCTCGCCGAGACGCCGCGGCCGACGGCGATCGTCGTCGGCAGCATGATGCTCGCGCTCGGCGCATTTCGCGCCCTGCGGAGCGCCGGGCTCGAGCTCGGCAAGGACGTCTCTATCATCGCCCATGACGACGTCTTCCCCTTCCTCAATGCCGACCGCATGGTGCCGCCGATGTCGACGACCCGCTCGCCGATCCGCGCCGCGGGAACCCGTGTCGCCGAGATCGCCATCGATCTCCTCACCGGCCGCTCGCCGGGTACGCTCCAGGAGCTCTGGCCCGTCGACCTCGTCATCCGCGGATCGACCGGCCCCGCGCCCGGCCGCTGAGCGCCAACGGGTTGACGCCTCGTTCCGCTTGTCACACAAGCGCGGCAAGTTCCGGCGCCCGCCGGAGGCAGGGTGGAAGGACATTCGGCGCCGATGGCAGCAAGGGACGAAGCCGCTCTGATCGCGGTTGATTGGGGGACGACCCGGCTTCGGGCGATGCTGCTCGCCGCCGATGGCTCTGTGCTCGCCGAGGCCGGCAGCGACGACGGCATCGGCAGCGTCGCGGCGAGTGCCCATGAAGCGGCTTTCGAGAAGCTTGTGGCGGACTGGCCCGGCGTTCCGGCGATCATGGCCGGGATGATCGGCAGCCGGCAGGGCTGGCGCGAGGTGCCTTATGTCGTCTGCCCGGCGACGCCGCGCGCGATCGCTGCCGGCATCCTGCGTTTCGAGACGGCGAGGGGCCGGCCGGTCGCCATCGTGCCGGGCGTCATGGTTCGATCCCCCGACCGCGACGGTGACGTCATCCGTGGCGAGGAGACCCAGATGGTCGGGCTGCTCGAGCGTCCGGGCGGCTATGAGGGCCTCGCCATCCTGCCCGGCACGCATTCCAAATGGGCGACGATCCGGGACGGCGCGATCGCCGACTTCCAGACATTCCTGACCGGCGAGGTCTTTCATCTCCTCGCTCACCAGTCGTTCCTTCGCCATTCCGTCACCGGCGAGGACGGTGACCTAGCAACATCGCAGGATTTCGAGCTCGGCGTCCGGCGGACGGTCCTCGAAGGACTGCCCTTCCTCGCCGCGGTCTTCTCGGTCCGCGCCCGCTACCTGCTCGACGACGTCGACCTTCAAGCCAATCGCGCCTATCTCTCGGGCCTCGTCATCGGTGGTGAGATCGCGGCGGCGAAGGCCGCCGGCCGTCTGCCGGAGGGCACGGCGATCGGCATCGTCGGCGCGCGGTCATTGGCCCGCGCCTATCACCGGGCATTCGAGGTCGCGGGCTTCGCGACCGAGACGCTGGATGGCGGCGCGATGGTTCTCGCCGGCCTCGTCTCGCTGGCTCGCGAAATCGACTTTCTGCCGGAGCCAAGCAAATGACCAAGGATGTTTTTACCGGTCACCTTCCCCTCGTCGCGATCCTCCGCGGCATTCGACCGGAGGAGGCGGAGGCCATGCTGGAGGCGCTGATCGCCGCCGGCATCGGCGTCATGGAGGTGCCGCTCAATTCGCCCGACCCGCTCGACAGTATCGCCATCATGGCGCGGCGGGCGGGCGATCGCGCCGTCGTCGGCGCCGGCACGGTCCTTTTCGTCGATCAGGTGGATGCGGTCGCCGCTGCGGGCGGCCGGATCATCGTCTCGCCGAACCGTGACGACGCGGTGATCCGCGCGACCAGGTCCGCCGGGCTCACTTCCTTCCCGGGCGTGTTCACTGCGACCGAAGCGCTTGGCGCGATCGCCGCCGGTGCCGATGCGCTGAAGTTCTTCCCCGGCGATGTCCTCGGCCCCTCGGGCATCAAGGCGATCCGCGCCGTCCTGCCGCCGGACATGCCGCTGCTTGCGGTCGGCGGCGTCGACGCGGCGAACATGGGCGACTATCTCAAGGCCGGCGTCGCCGGCTTCGGCATCGGCTCCAGCCTCTACAAGCCCGGCATGTCGGCAGCCGAGGTCGGCGCACGGGCGAAGGAGATGGTCGCCGCATATCAGGCATGCGTCGCCGGCTGACCGCCCGGCTGGCTTCTTTTTCGCGGACACCTATCTAAGGGCCGTTCCGAAAAAGGAGGATCGGCCATGGC
>JAGRKY010000171.1 GCA_020442095.1 Bauldia sp. | reverse complement strand
TGAACAGCGAATGGGCGACCTGGCAGGCGATCATGTTGACTTCGTCATAGAGGGTGACGGCGATGATCATGTCGGCCTGGTCGGCTCCCGCCTGGGAGAGCACGTCCGGGTGGGCGCCATGGCCGATGAAGCCGCGGACGTCCACCGAGTCGCGGATCGCCTGGATCAGCTCATGCGACGTATCGATGACCGAGACGTCGTTTTCCTCGGCCGAGAGGCGCTCGGCGATGCCGAAGCCGACCTGCCCGGCTCCGCAGATAACAACCCGCATTGTGGCGACCCCCTGCCGATTCCGCGGTGGCTAGAGCATATTCAGCAAAAGTGTAGGCACTTTTGCGCCCGGAATATCCGGAAAAACAAGGCGTCGGAGCACATTTTGCGGTTCTCGACTGCGAAAGGGCCTAGCCGACGCCAAGCGATTTGAGCTTGCGGTGCAAGGCCGATCTCTCCATGCCGACGAATTCGGCGGTCCGCGAGATATTGCCGCCGAAGCGGTCGACCTGTGCCTTGAGATATTCCCGCTCGAAGATCTCCCGCGCATCGCGCAGCGGCAGCGACATCAGGTGCTCGCCCCCGGCCCGGCCCGGCGTCGTCGGCAGCATCTCGCCGATCTCCGCCGGCAGCATCTCCGCGGTGATCGCCTCGGCAGCGTCGCCGCGGGCGAGGATCAGCAGTCGCTCGACGTTGTTGCGCAACTGGCGAAGGTTGCCCGGCCAGTCATGCGCCTGGAGGACCGCCATCGCGTCGGCGCTGATTTCCCGTTCGGGCAGGCCGGTCGAGCGTGAGATCAGCGATGCGAAATTCGTGACGAGCTCCGGAATGTCCTCGCGCCGTTCGGCCAGCGCCGGCACGCGCATCGGCACCACGGCGAGGCGATGGAAGAGATCCTCGCGGAAACTCCCTTCCTGGGTCTCGCGTTCCAGGTCGCGCGCGGTCGAGGAGACGATGCGGACATCGACATTGACCTTGGTCGAGCCGCCGACCCGCTGGAAGGACTGGTCGACCAGCACCCGCAGGATCTTGTTCTGGGTCTCGCGCGGCATGTCGCCGACCTCGTCGAGGTAGAGGGTGCCGCCGTGGGCTTCCTCCAGCGCACCGACATGCCGGCCGCCGCCATTCAGGCTCTCGGTTCCGAACAGGGCCTCCTCCATGCGCTCCGGCGTGATCGCCGCCGCGTTGAGGACGATGAATGGCCCCGAGGCACGTCCCGAGAGCCGGTGGACGGCCCGCGCCGCGAGTTCCTTGCCGGATCCAGACGGCCCCGAGATCATCACCCGGCTGTTGGTCGGCGCGACCTTCTCGATCAGCTGGCGCAGGTGGTTCATCGCCGCCGACCGCCCGATCAGCTCGGATGCCTCGCCGGAGCGCTCGCGCAGCGTCTGGACCTCCTTGCGAAGCTGTGACGCCTCGAGCGCGCGCTCGGCGATCAGGACGAGCCGGTCCGCCTTGAAGGGCTTCTCGATATAGTCATAGGCGCCGCGCTTGATCGCGGAGACGGCGGTCTCGATGTTGCCGTGGCCGGAGATCATGACGATCGGCAGGTCGGCGTGTTCGCGCTTGACCTCGTCGAGCAGCGCCAGGCCGT
>JAGRKY010000170.1 GCA_020442095.1 Bauldia sp. | reverse complement strand
GTTCGCCTGGACCAGCTTGAAGAAGGTCTTGGCATTTTCCGGAGCAAGGCGGATGCAGCCGTGGGAAGCGGGACGCCCGAGATTGCGCACCGCGGTGGTGCCGTGCACCGCATAGCCGCGGTAGAAGAACACCGACCAGGGCATTGGCGCGTTGTCGTATTTCCGCGAGCGATGATTGGGCGACAGCCATTCGGCGTTCCACCGGCCGGTCGGCGTGCCGTAGCCCTTCCGACCGCTTGACACGGGGAAGACGTAGGAGAGCTTCTCGCCGACATAGACCGTCATGGTCTGGTCCGACAGGTCGACGCGGGCGACGATCTGCTGCGGCTGCTTCTTCTCCTCGACCGCGGCCGGCCTGGCCTCTTCGAGGCTCGCCACCTTCACCCCGTCGAGAAGCTCGGCCGAGGCGGAACCGACGCCAAGGGCGCCGATTCCGAAGGCGAGTGCCGCGCCCTGACAGCCACGCAGGACCGTGCGGGCAAGAGCCGTCGTTTTCATCCGAACAGCCTCCAACCGGCTACGATCTAGCGGGTGACGATAACCCGCGCGTTGCCCATTCCGTATTTCTGGATGAGCGAGTAGAGCGTCGCGGCGTTCGACGGATGCAGACGGACGCAGCCGTGGGACGCCGGCCGGCCGAGGTTGCGGATCGCGGTCGTGCCGTGGATCGCATAGCCGCCACGGAAGAAGACCGAATACGGCATCGGCGCGTTGTCATACTTGGAGGAATACCAGGTCCGCTCCAGGCGCTGCGGACGATAGGTGCCCGTCGGCGTGCTGTAGCCGCTGCGGCCCGTCGAAACCGGCCACGTATACTTGTTGACGCCGTTGACTTTGACGTACATCCGCTGGGACGAAATATCGATCCGAGCCTCGACCTTCGCCGCGGCAGCGGGGAAAGCCACGAAAAGCGCGAAGAGCGCCACTACAATGCCAAGCAATCTCATCTCAACCAGCCCTTTGTTTGACAGCCGAAACTAACGTCCGGACTCAACCCTCAGTGCCGGTCATGATAGCAAGCCTTTCATAAACAACATGTAACCCGGGTCACACCGTGCTAAATCACCGGCAGGTGTAGCAAGAGCGCAACGATGGTCATTCTCGTCATCGGATTGGTCCTTTTCCTCGGCGTGCATTCGTTTCGGATGCTGGCGCCAGCCGGACGCCTCGCGGCCATCGGCAAAATGGGCGAGGGGCCGTACAAGGGCGCCTATACACTTGTCTCGCTGATCGGAATTGTCCTGATAATCTGGGGGTTTGGCGAGACTGCTTCAGACCCCGTCTTCCTTTACGCGACGCCTGTCTGGCTCCGGCACGCCACCGAACTCCTCGTCCTGGTGGCGCTGATCCTGGCGGTCGCCAGCGCCCTGCCGTCGAGCCATATCAGCCGCGCGGTGCGGCATCCGCTGCTGATCGGGACGGCGATCTGGGCGGTTGCTCACCTTTTTGTGAACGGCGAGGTCGGCACGACGGTGCTGTTCGGCGCCTTCCTGGTCTGGGCGCTCATCGACCTCGTGTCGCAGGGCAGCCGGCCTGCAACCGCAAAGCCGCCGCCTTCCTGGCGATTCGACGCCATCGCCGTCATCGTCGGCGCCGTCATCTACGGGCTTCTGGTGTGGCGGGCGCACTTATGGCTCTTCGGCGTCAGCCCGATCGCCTGAGCATTCCCCAAGGAACGAAATAGACCCGCAATGTCTGCACAGACCGAAGTACGGCGGCGCACCGCCAACGACATCCGTGCCCGCAAGGGACAGGATCCGATCGTCGCCCTGACCTCCTACCATGCCCATACGGCGCGGATTCTCGACCCCTTCGTCGATTTCATCCTGGTCGGCGACTCGCTCGGCATGGTGATGCACGGCCTCGAGACCACCATTCCGGTGACGCTGGACATGATGATCCTGCAGGGCAAGGCGGTGATGCGCGGCGCCAGGCGGGCGCTCGTCGTGGTCGACCTGCCCTTCGGCAGCTACGAGGAGAGCCCGGTGAAAGCCTTCCAGTCGGCCGTGCGGGTCATGAAGGAGACCGGCTGCGGCGCGGTGAAGATGGAAGGCGGCACGCACATGGCGGAGACGGTCCGTTTCCTGGTCGACCGGGGCATTCCGGTGATGGGGCATGTCGGGCTGACGCCGCAGGCGATCAACACGATCGGCGGGTTCAAGGTGCAGGGGCGGGACCCGGCAGGGGCCGAGTCCATCCTCGACGACGCCCGGGCGGTCGCCGAGGCGGGCGCGTTCGCGGTCGTGGTCGAGGCGGTGGTGGAGCCGCTCGCCCGCAGGATCACCGACGCCATTGCGGTGCCGACCATCGGGATCGGCGCCTCGGCGGCCTGCGACGGGCAGATCCTGGTGCTCGAGGACATGCTGGGCCTGAACGACTGGGTACCCAAGTTCGTCAAGAAGTTCGGCAGCCTCGCCGAACACATTCAGGGATCGGTCCAAGCCTACTCGGATGCGGTGAAGGATCGGACATTTCCTGCCGACGACAACGTGTATAAACCGAAGAAATAGACCGCCCGTCCGCTTAGCCGGCGTTTGCAACCGGTGTGCAGCGGCTATATAGGTGCGGCGCGCATGGCGCGGGGCCAACGGGCCGACTGTGAGGATTGATGTCCGATATCTTTCGCGAAGTCGATGAGGATATCCGCCACGAGCGGTTCAAGCACCTGTGGGACCGTTTCGGGCCCTATGTGCTGGGCCTTGCGGTCCTGATCGTCGCGGTCACCGCCGGCTACAAGGGCTGGCAATACTGGAAGGAAAGCGAGGCCGCGGCGAGCGGCGACCGCTTCGTCGCCGCGTTGACGCTGGCCGACGACGGCAAGCATGACGAGGCGATTGCCGCGCTGACCGAGATCTCCAACGACGCCAGCGGCGCCTATCCGGCGCTCGCCGCCTTCCGCATCGCGACCGAGAAAGCGGCGACCGGCGATGCCGAAGGCGCGGTGGCGGCCTATGACGCGGTCGCCAAGCGCAGCGACGTCCCGGCCTTCGTCACCGACCTTGCGCGGCTGCGGGCGGCGATGGTGCTCTCCGACAGCGCCAGCATCGAGGAGCTGACGGCGCGGATCGGCGATCTCGCCGACACCGGCAATCCCTGGCGGCACAATGCCCGCGAGATCCTCGGCTTTGCCGCCTTGCGGGCCGACGATCTCTCCGCGGCGCGCGGCTATTTCCAGGAAATCATCGACGACCAGGAGAGCTCGCAGGGCTCGCGCACCCGCGCGCAGCTGATGATCTCGCTGATCGACTCGCGCGAGGGAAAGCCCGCCGCGGCGGAGCCGGGCGAGGGCTGACAGCCGGGGCGCGGGACTCCCGCCACCCATCAATGCCGGGATAGGGGCCATGTTCGATCATGCGCCGAGAGTGGTCATCATCGGACGACCCAATGTCGGCAAGTCGACGCTG
>JAGRKY010000169.1 GCA_020442095.1 Bauldia sp. | reverse complement strand
GGGCTCATCGTCCCCGGGTCGACGTTGAGATAGGGGTCGAGTTTCCTCAGTCGGACCTTGTAGCCGCGCGCTTGCAGGAGCGCCGCCAAAGCCGCCGAAGCGATGCCTTTGCCGAGGGAAGAAACCACGCCGCCGGTGATGAAAACGTACCGCGCCATGGGCGTCTACCCTAATCGCTGACGGTCTGATTCGCAGAGTCGAAAAAGACCGTTCACCCCAAAAAAAGACGGCCCCGGCCGAAGTCCGCCGGAGCCGCCGATCTGAAAAGCCGACCCGTGCTAGTCGGTCGGGACTTGCGGGCTCGCCGGCGTGGTCGCGGGAGCGCTGTCCTCACCGGTCGGGACCGGCGTGATCGCCTGCAATTCGTCGAGGATTCCCGGGCCGTTGGTGGCATCGCCGCCACCGCTGCCACCTGCCCCGGCGCCGCCGCCCGCGGCATCCGCCGGGCTGTCGACACTGATCGGTGCGGGTGCCGACTGCACGTTGTCGAGGATCGACGCCGGGCCGGCCTGGAAGCGCGACAGGATGGTGAGCGCAATCGAGGTCACGAAAAACGCGGCAGCCAGGATCGCGGTGGTACGGGTCAGCACGTTGGTCTGTCCGCGCGTCGACATGAAGTTGCCGCCGCCGCCGATGCCAAGCGCGCCCCCCTCCGAACGCTGGAGGAGAACCACTGCGATAAGCGCCAAGATCACCATCAGGTGAATGACGATGAGAACGATATCCATCGATCAAGCTGTCCTTGAAGTCCGCGCCTTGTACACGAAGCCACTTCGTCTTGCCAACCGGTTCGGAAGTCTTATCCGGCGGCAGCCACAATACCCAGGAAATCGGCGGCTTTGAGGCTGGCACCGCCGACGAGCGCACCATCGACATCGGCAAGCGGCAGAATCTCGCCGGCATTGCCCGGCTTGACCGATCCGCCATAAAGGAGGCGAATTCCCGCGGCTGCCTCGCCGAAGCGAGCGACAAGCTCGGCCCGTATATGGGCATGCGCTTCCTGGATGTCATCGTTGGACGGCGTCAAACCCGTGCCGATCGCCCAGACCGGCTCGTAGGCAACGACGAGATTCGCCGCGGTCGACCCGTCGGGCACCGATCCCTTCAGTTGCGACGACAGAACCGCCAGCGTCTCCCCGCCACGGCGCTGTGCCTCGGTTTCGCCGATGCAGAGGATGACCACGAGCCCGGCGCGCCAGCCGGCCTCGGCCTT
Source organism: Bauldia sp. (assembly GCA_020442095.1). The sequence goes on along the minus strand of JAGRKY010000169.1, from coordinate 4,034 downwards.
GGCCCGGACCAGGGCATCGTCCTCGCCGTGGTCCGTGCGCCGCTCGGAATGGCCGACGATCACCAGGGTTCCGCCGGCGTCGGCGATCATCTCGGCCGAGACGTCGCCGGTATGGGCGCCATTCGCCGCCGGATGGCAATCCTGCCCGCCGATCATCAGGGCTGAGCCTTCGGCCCGTTCCGCGGCAGCGGCGATCAGGGTTGCGGGAGGACAGATGCCGACGTCGCAGGCGACGCCTCCGATCCCAGACACGATGGCGTCGATCTCGGCGAGGCTTGCCCTCGTCCCGTTCATTTTCCAGTTGCCCACCACGAATTGCCGCACGGTCGCCATGTTGTAAGACATCCCCTCTAGGTTAAATGGGATCAGTCGTGCCTGCCCTATCGGCGCCACGGCCTAGCAAATCGTTGCCGCAAATCAAAGCTTCACGCTCGGTGACGGTGAAACCAGTGACGATCGGAGCGGAGCAGACCCGACATGAATGCGAAGGAGTTGATGACAACCGCCGTCGTTTCGGTCTCCCCCGAGACGCCGGTCCGCGATATCGCGCGCATCCTGGTCGAGCACGGAATCAGCGCCGCCCCGGTGCTCGACGCGACAGGCGCTCCGATCGGAATCGTCAGCGAGGGCGATCTGCTGCAACCGCCCGAGATGGATGGAAGCCAGAACCGCCGCGACTGGTGGCTGACGCTTCTCGCCGAGGGAGAAGAGCTGAACAAGGATCTGCTGGCGACGCTCGCCCAACCACGGTCGACCGCCCGGGATGTCATGACGGCTCCGGTGGTCACGATCGTTGAGGACACGGCGGTCGACGAGATCGCGAGGCTGCTGAATTCCTACAGGATCAAGCGGGTGCCCGTGCTCCGCGACGGCAAGGTTGTCGGGATCGTCAGCCGTGGCGATCTGCTGAACGCGGTCAGCGCGCAGCCGAAGCCGCCGCCGACCAACCATCACGGCTTCATCGAGTGGATCGACGAACATTTCGAGCGAAGCCTTCACCGCGAACACGGGCTTCCGACGTCTCCCGGCACGCCAACGGCGCCTGCCGGCTCCCCGCAAAGCCAGGTGACCGCCGACAATTTCCGGGATCTGGTCCACGACTTCCGTACGGGCGAAATGCTGAAGCGACGACACCTGCATGATGCCCAGGTCTCGCAGCGCCGGCAGACCGTGCGCCACCTCGTCGACACGCATATCTCCGATGCGCAATGGCGCGATCTCGTCCACAAGGCGCGCCGCGCGGCCCAGAACGGCGACACGGAGATGCTGCTGCTGCGCTTTCCCGGCCAGATCTGCAGCGACGGAGGGCGGGCGATCAACGCACCCGACCCCAACTGGCCGGCGACCCTGCGGGGCGAACCGGCGGAGATGTACCTGCGCTGGGAGCGCGATATGAAGCCCGGTGGCTTCCACATCGTCGCCCGGGTTCTCGACTTCCCCGAAGGTGTGCCCGGCGATGTCGGGCTGTTTCTGGTATGGGGCGAGTGAAAACCGCCACTGCTTCCGCGGCTTGCGACCCGAAACCCGCCTGCCTATTATCCCGCGAAAATTCAGTGGGGCGGCGTACGGAGATCGTGCGCCGCCGATTTGTAGGGAATTCCAATGCTTGATGCGCTGCGCAAAGGCGCCGGGGGATGGGTCGCCCAGCTCTTCATCGCCCTCCTCGTGGTCAGTTTCGCCGTCTGGGGCGTTTCGGGCTTCTTCACCGGCTTCCATTCCGACACGGTCGCGACCGTTGGCGCGACGGACGTTTCCGCGCGGGACTATGCACGCGAATACGATCTGGCGAAGCGGCGGCTCGGCCAGCAGATCGGACAGGCGGTGACCGACCAGCAGGCCCAGCTCTTCGGCGTTCCGGGCCAGGTGCTCGGCCGCCTGGTGACCGAGGCGACGCTGACCGACGAGGCCGACACGCTCGGGCTCGGCGTTTCGGGCGACATGCTGGCAAATCAGATCAAGGACGATCCGAGCTTCCAGGGGCCGACCGGCGCCTTTGACCGCAACCGCTTCATCCAGATGATCAACAACGTCGGGATGACCGAGGACCAGTTCGTCACCCAGCTCCAGAAAAGCTACGTGCGCCAGCAGCTCGCGTCGGCGCTCGTCGGCGAGGTCGAGGTCCCCGACGCCTATATGCGCGCCTATCACGACTATACCAGCGAAGAGCGCGACATCGGCTACCTGGTCCTGACGCCGGCTCTCGCCGGCACCATCGCCGATCCGAGCGAGACGGAACTCACGACCTATTTCAACGAACACAAGAGCGACTGGCGGGCGCCGGAACTCCGGTCCGTCAACGTCGTGCGGATGATTCCGGCGGATATCGCCAAGGCCGCGGACATACCGGACGACGAGGCGCGCAAGGTCTATGACAGCCAGCTCGAGGCGCGGTTCACGACCCCGGAGAAGCGCCAGGTCGAGCAGATCGTGTTCAAGGACATGGCGGAAGCGACCGCCGCGGCGACCGACCTCGCCAACGGCAAGACCTTCGACGAGCTGATCACCGATCGCGGGCTGAAGCCCGGCGACGTCGACCTCGGTCTGATCACCCGCGACAAGATCCTCGACGAGGCCGTCGCCGACGCGGCCTTCGGGCTCGAGGCGAACAGCGTCAGCGGCGTCGTCGAAGGCAAGTTCGGGCCGGTGATCGTGCGGGTCACGACGATCGAGCCGGCGGTCGTCCAGAGCTTCGACGAGGTGAAGGACACCATCAAGAAGGAGCTGGCGGAGGCCCACGCGACGCAGGAGATCGCCGACCAGTTCGACGTGATCGAGGATGCCCGGGCCGGCGGCGCGACCCTTTCCGAGATCGCCGGCAATTACGATCTCAACCTGATGACCTACCCGGCGATCGACGGCACCGGCAAGGACGGCGACGGCAACGAGATCACGGACCTGCCCGGTGGCCGGGCGCTGGTCTCGGAGGTCTTCCAGTCCGACGTCGGGCTGGAGAACAACGCCATCCCGGTCGAGGGCGGGTATGTCTGGTACGAGGTCACCGCAGTCAACGCCGCGCGCGATCGCGAACTGTCGGAGGTCAAGGACAAGGTCATCGCCGCCTTCAAGGAGGCCGAGGTCGACAAGAAGCTGGTCGAGATGGCCAACGGACTCCGCGACCGGCTCGCCCAGGGCGAGGCGATCGACGCGGTCGCTGCCGGGGCCGGCGTCGAACCGCAGACGGCGACCGCCATCAAGCGGGCGACGGAGGCGAATGGTGCGCTGACGACCGCCGCGATCCAGCAGGCCTTCGGCGGCCCGAAGGGATTTGCCGCGGTTGCCGACGGTGCCGACCAGTCGAAGATCGTGCTGGTGGTCGAGGGCAGCACCACACCGCCCTATTTCTCCGGCGCACCGGACATGAAGGACACCGAAGACCGGCTGTCGGGCGACATCGCCAATGACTTCCTTCAGCAATATGTCACGCAGCTGCAGCAGAAGCTCGGGGTCGCAGTGAACCAGGCGACGCTGCAGCGGCTCATCGGTGGAGCCGGGCCGGGCTGACCGGGCACTGGACGGATAATCTATGCTGGTCGAACCCGCAGAACCGGACTTCGCGCGCTTTCACGCCGCCGGCAAGGCACAGGTCTGCTGGACTCGGCTGGTCGCGGACCTCGAGACGCCGGTGTCGGCGATGCTCAAGCTCTCGGCCGGCCGCCCAAACTGCTTCCTGCTGGAATCGGTCGAAGGGGGCGCCGTCCGCGGCCGCTATTCGATCATCGGCATCGAGCCGGACCTGATCTTCCGCACCGCCGGCGCCAGGGCGGAGATCAACCGCAACCCGCGCTCCGCACCCGACGACTTCCAGACCGCCGCGGAACCGCCGCTCGAGGCGCTGCGGGCACTCATCGAGGAATCCCGTATCGACCTGCCCGACGGCTTGCCGCCGATGGCAGCCGGAATCTACGGCTACCTCGGCTATGACATGGTGCGGCAGATGGAGGAGCTCCCGCCGCCGAATCCCGATCCCCTCGGCTTTCCGGACGCGGTGCTGCTGCGGCCGACGGTGATTGTCGTCTTCGATTCCGTCCGCGACG
>JAGRKY010000168.1 GCA_020442095.1 Bauldia sp. | reverse complement strand
GCCAGGTTCCGAGCGCCATCCGCCCGCCCACGACCGGGATCGAGAGGGACGAGGCGGTCAGCGCGGTGCGGATATGGGCCGGCATGTCGTCCGGCCCTTCGAAGCCGTGGACGTAACGGCCGGGATCCTCCGGCGCGATCGTCTCGAAATAGGCCTCGAGATCGGTGCGCACGTCGGGATCCGCATTCTCCTGGATGATCAGCGATGCCGAGGTGTGCCGGCAGAAGACGGTGAGGAGCCCGGTTACGATCCCCTGGTCGCCGACCCATGTGGCGACGGCGGGCGTTAATGCGGTCAGCCCCTTGCCGCGGGTCGATATCTCGATGCTGTGGGTCGCCTGGCGCACGGGCGCGATGATAGCCGGCCGACCGGCGCCGGTCACCCGGCAATGGGCGGGGGAGCCCTGTGTCAGGTGTCGAAGCCGAGCCGGATCGTCACCTCCTCGCCGTGGGTGATGACGCTGGCGTGGTCCGCGACCGCGCCGTGGAGGAAGCCGGCCAGGCCGGTGACGGCCGAGGCTTCCTCATGCGCCTGTTCCTGACCGCGCGCCGCCGTCGCGAATTGCAGCGGCTGCCCGCGATACCTGAGGGTCACGTCGAGGCGGAGATTGTCGTAGCTCGCGTCGATCGCGACCGGCTCGCGGACATAGTGTCCCTCCTGGAGCCGCGTCGCGATCTCGGCGACAGCCTGGGTCGCGCGGGTGACGATGTCCGCATCGACCTTCCAGGCCTTGGCCTCGGTGGCGAGGAAGGCGGAGAACTCGTCCTGGGTCCTGCCGGCGGCGTCCCATTGAAGCGCGTCCGTGCGGCGGATGCCGATCCGGAAGATCAGCGTCGAGAGGATCGCGACTGAAAGGCTCGCGACCAGCATCTCGTCGGTGAAGACGCGGAGAAACTCGGGCAGGCGCTCGAAATAGTCGGGCCTGACCCTGGTCAGCAGCCCGACGAAGAGCGCGATGCTGATCGCGACGCCGCTTCGGAGGTCGATGCCGCGGGAGGCGATGATCTGGATGCCGCCAACCACCATGAAGGAGGCGGTGAAGACGAGGACAGCGCCGGCGACCTCGAGGGGGAGCGCGATGATCGCGGCGCTGATCTTGGGCGTGAAGGCGAAGAGGAGGAGGATCGCCGCGGTCGCGAAGGCGATGATCCGGCTCGTCGCGCCGGTCGCGCTGGAGACGCCGACCATGCTCGGCGCGCTGCTCATCCCCGGCACGCCGAGAAGGCCGGCGGCGAGGCAGCCGAGGCCGTCGCCGGTGACGCCGCGGACGACATTCTCCATGTCGGGACGCTTCCACTCGGCATCGTTGATGCGCTGGCAGGTGGTGACGACGCCGATCGTGCGCACCGTCGCGGCGACGGCGGCGGCGAGGAAGGCGGGGACGAGGGTGAGATCGAAGGAATAGGAGAGGATCGAGAGATCGGGGAGGGCGAGCCATGGCGCGCCGCCGACGGTCGCCAGCACCGATGGACCGATCACGCCGCCGACCAGCGCGACGACGACGCCGAAGAGGAGCCCGAGCAGCGTCGAGGTGAGCTTGACCACGCCACGCCCCCAGATCGACAGGCCGATGCAGGCGGCGAGCGTCAGCAGCGCCGTCGCGACGTGCCAGCGGAAATCCGGCAAGGTTTCGCCGGGCGTATCGAGGGCATGGCCGATACCGACGAGGCCGAGCTGGAGCCCGACGACGAGCACGGTGAGGCCGGCGATCGTTGGCTGGAAGATGATGCGCAGCCGCTCGATGAAGCGTGACAGGACGATCTCGACGAGGGCGGCGAAGATGGTCATCCCGGCGACGGCCGGAAGGCCGCCCGCCTTTGCCGCGAGAAGGGCCGGGCCGAAATAGATCGCCGAATAGACCGGCGGCGCGAGATAGCCGGAGCCGAAGAAACGGCCCCGCCAAGCCTGGATGGTGGTCGCGATCGCCGCCGCGATCAGGCCGAGGCTGACGAGTGTCGCCGCCTGACCGTCCGAGGCGCCCGCCGCCCGCGCGACGATGACGACGAGGATCAGATAGACCGAGAGCAGGATCGCGTATTGGAGGCCGAGGAAGGCCAGTCTTCCGGCCGGCGGCCGGTCGTCGACGGCATAAACGAGGTCGTCCGGCCTCTTCGGCACCCTTCCCAATCCCGCTCTGCGAATCCCCGCAAACGAGGATGCGCCAAGGCGCCCGCGATTGAAAGTTGACCCGGGAACGGCGGTGCCGAGCCGGCCGGCTTCACCGTAGCGGGCTGGCGAAGCGCGGAAGAAGATACAACCAAAAGGGGCAAAGACGAATCTTAAGCAATTTTAACTAGCATTCCGGGTCGGGCTATCGTTAAAGTAGTGTTAAGGGCATGAGCTCGCCCCGGACGAGACCGGCACTTCGCCGAGCAGCCGTGCGCACTGGGATGTGTCCCGCTGTCTCGCGCCAATAGTCTTGTCCGCGCGATCTGCCTGAGTTGAGTGGGCTGGGCGGGCCTCTCAAGCATCACGAAGAACAACGTTCAGAACAACCGGTTCTGAACGAACGGAGATGCTTTGCGAGGACCGATGAAGGTCGGAGTGCCGCCCATCCAGAACAGAAGAACACAAGGGTGGAGAGTGAAATGGCAGAGATCCATGTCGACGGCGGCACCTACTCGACGATCCAGTCTGCAATCGATGCCGCGAATGTGGGCGACACCATCGTCGTGCATGCCGGCACGTATAACGAGGCGGTCAACGTCAACAAGAACGGCCTGACCATCATCGCCAACGGTAGCGATGTCGTCGAGATCAACGGCACCTTCAGCGAGAGCAACCCGACCTTCACCAGCGGAACGCTGGTCGACTGGCTGAAGGCCGCCCCGGCGCATTCCGGCGGCAGCACCGGCCTCGTCGTCAATGCCGACAATGTGACGATCGAGAACATCAGGGTTTCCGACGGGCTCTGGGGCATCGAGCTCGGCAACGGGAGCGACGGCACGACCCTGCGGAACGTCACGCTCGAGTCCAACGTCTACGCCATCTACAAGCAGGCGACGTCCGCCATCAATGATCTGACCATCGAGGGCGGGTCGATTTCCGACGGCTTCATCGGCATCGAGTTCGACATGGCCTCGGTCGGTGGCGGCAGGGCCAGCGGCGTCACCATCGACGGGATGGAATTCTCGGAGCTGATGCGCAAGGGCATCTACGCCGAGACCCTCGCCAACGCGCATATCACCGACATCACCATGACCGACGTCGGCCAGTTCGGCGGCGCGTCGTGGAACGGCTCACTCGGCGCCGGCGGCAATGGCATCA
>JAGRKY010000167.1 GCA_020442095.1 Bauldia sp. | reverse complement strand
CCGGCGAGCCTCGACCTGCGGCTCGGCCCGGTCGCCTATCGCGTCCGCGCCAGTTTCCTCCCCGGTCCCGACGCGACCGTCGCCGAACGCATCGAGGCGCTGAAGCTCCACGAGATCGACCTGACGTCGGGCGCCCTGCTTGAACCGGGGCGGAGCGGCGGCGTCTATATCGTGCCGCTGATGGAGGAGTTGGCGCTGCCTGGCGATGTCGCGGCTGCGACCAATCCGAAATCCTCCACCGGCAGGCTCGATGTCTTCACCCGCGTCATCACCGACCATTCGGGCGAGTTCGACACGGTCGCCGCCGGCTATGCCGGGAAGCTCTATCTGGAGATCAGCCCGCGCACTTTTCCGGTCATCGTCCGCGCCGGCTCGCGCCTCTCGCAGATCCGCTTCCGCAAGGGCAATGCCCGCCTCGACGATGACGACCTGAAGGCGCTTCATGCCCGCACACCGCTGGTCGATGGTTCGCTTCATGCCGCGGGTGGCGTCATGCTGTCGATCGATCTCCGTGACGAGGGCCGCGTCGTCGGCTATCGCGCCAAGCGGCATACCGGGCTGATCGACGTCGACCGCCGCGATACCTATGACGTCGTCGACTTCTGGGATCCGATCGCCATCCATGGTCGCCGCGAGCTGATCCTCGACCCGGACGAATTCTATATCCTCGTCTCGCGGGAGGCGGTCCACGTGCCGCCGGACTATGCCGCGGAGATGGTGCCCTTCGACCCGCTGGTCGGCGAGTTCAGGGTGCATTATGCCGGCTTCTTCGATCCGGGCTTCGGCCATTCGGAGTCGGGCGGAGCGGGCAGCCGGGCGGTGCTCGAGGTGCGCAGCCACGAGATTCCCTTCATCCTTGAGCACGGCCAGTCGGTCGGCCGGCTGGTCTATGAGCGGATGATCGAGCGGCCGCGGGTTCTCTACGGCCAGGGCATCGGATCGCATTATCAGGCGCAGGGCCTGAAGCTGTCCAAGCACTTCCGCACGGGATAGGGCAGGTACCTGTCAGGCGGCCTGTTTCGCGCGGTCCGCCGCGGTCTTCAGCATGAAGTCGCGCTCGGCGAAGCCGCGATCGAATTTCGCGTAATCGCAGGTGATCTCCTCGCCCTTGGCGATGTCGCGGCAGGCGATGGTGAGGTCGCCGATGTCGTCGGCGTTGGGCCTGGACGAATGGTTCATGAAGCGGGCGTTGTCGCCGCAGAGAACGACGACAGGCGCGTCGGACGGCTGATAGCCGTAGCACCGCAGCATCTCGTGGAGGAGCGCGTCCTCCTCGTCGATCTCGCGGAGATCGTAGCTCAGGTCGAAACGCTCGTCGTGTTTCCAGATGAGCGTCCCGCGCGGGATCGGTTCCGCGGCAAAGAGGCCGATGCCCTCGATCGTGCTCGGGGCGAGATAGGTTCTTACACGCAACATGCCTGACGCCTTTTCACGGCGGCGATTAAGTGCGCCGCTCTTATGGCCGGCAGTGAAGCGCATTCCCGTGAAAATCGACTTGTGGAATTGGATCGAATTTTAGCCGATGGCGGGGAAGCGGGGCCGCGAGGGCAAGCAACATCCCTCTTGACTTCGGGGGGGCGGGGCTGGTCAATGGCGACCCGTGCGGGTGTAGTTCAGTGGTAGAACGTCAGCTTCCCAAGCTGAATGTCGTCGGTTCGATCCCGATCACCCGCTCCACCTTTCCATATCGATATCGGCCCTTGCGGCGGGCATGAAAAAGGCCGGCTCATGAAGCACGAGCCGGCCTCTGGTCTGCTGATGGAGCAGTCGCGGACTACTTGTCCGGGAAGATCTGCGCCCAGTCGTTCTTCATGCTGATGACGTGCCAGCCGTTCGCCTTGGCATAGTCCATCAGGTCCTGCGGGAAGGTGCCGAAATGCGTGTCCGGCTCGCCATTGGCCGGGCCGTAGGCATATTCGCGCTCGGCGTCGTCATGGAAGACGAGGACCATCAGGCGCGCGCCGTCGCCGGCGGCGGTCCATTCCAGCATCTGCTTGTCGCCGCCTGAGTTCCCGAAGGCGGCGATCGGGCGACGGCCGATGTGGGAATTGATCCCGACCGGCTTGCCTTCCTTGTCGTCGATGAAGCCGACCTTGGCCGTGCGCATCAGCACCGGCTTGCCGTCGACGACCTTGAACTCGGTCTCGATCGACGAACCCACGACCTGCTCGGGCGGGATGCCGTAGACCTTCTCGGTCCACGGGCGCATGAACTCGATGCCGCCACCGGAAACGATGAAGGTCTTGAAGCCGTTGGCCCTCAGGTAGTCCTGGACCTCCAGCATCGGCTGGTAGACGAGGTCGGTATAGACCTTGTCGAATTTCGGGTGCTTCGCCTTGGCGATCCAGTCGGTGGTGATCTTCTCGAATTCGGCGGTGCTCATCCCGGCATGGGTCGCGCCGATGATTTCCATCAGCCCCTTCTCGCCGGACTTGCCGAGGGTTTCCATGTCGCCCTCAAGGACGGCCTGGAACGGCTGGGTGGTCTTCCATTCCGGATGGTCGGGCGCCATCTCCTTGACGCGATCCAGCGCGAAGGCGAGCTGGGTATACATCGGGTGCTCGACCCAGAGCGTGCCGTCATTGTCGAAGGTGGCAATGCGCTCGGGGGGCGGAACGTAATCGGGGTTCGATTCGTCGGTCACCGTCTCGACGAACTTGATGATCGCCTGTTTCGTCGCGCCGTCATTCCAGGACGGCAGCGGGTCTTCCTGCGCAAAGGCGGCGGACGCCAGAGCTACCGCGCCGAGGAGGCCTGCCGCCACCGCTGAAGCAAAAGCCAGTCTTCGCATCGCTTTGTTTCCCTGACTTGTTGGCCTGAATAAGAGTTCGCCCCGCCGGATGGCGGGGCGAACCATTGAGGTTATCAGGATCAGTTGCCGGTGGGCAGACCGATCGAGAAGCCGTCTTTCGCCAGCGCGTCCTGAATGTATTTGAAGCGCTGGTATTGGGTGAGCGTGATCGGACCCGAGTAGGATTCGCTCTGGAGCTTCCGCGGCGGATCCTTGATGTAGGTCTTCATGAGGGCAGTGATCGCGTCGTTGGCCGACACCATCGTCCAAGTGGACTCGGTGAAGGTGGTCATGAAGATGTCATAGCGCTCCTGCGGATCGGCCAGCAGGTCGAAGACCTGCGGGACAGTGGCCACATAGGCTTCCGCGCCCTTCCAGCCGAGGTTGGTGTCGACGGCGAGGCCGCCGGTGTCAGCACCATCGTCACCACGCAGGTTGAAGACATACTTGAAGTTGTCGACGCGGACGGCGCCCGGGGTCAGCTCGTTCTCGGTGAAGTAGAACCACTCCTTGCGGTC
>JAGRKY010000166.1 GCA_020442095.1 Bauldia sp. | reverse complement strand
CGCCGATATTGCCGATGCCGAGCGACCCGAGCGTGCGGCCGACGAGGCCGACGCCCATGTGATCCGAGCGCTTCGCAAATCCTGCCGCCGCCTGGCGGGTCAGCTGATCCTTGACCTTGAGCTTGCCGGTCAGGGCGAGCATGAAGGTCATGATCGACACGGCGACCGGCCGGCGCACGCCGTCCGGCGTGATGACCAGCGCGATGCCGGCATCGGTGCAGGCATCGACATCGACCGTATCGTAGCCGACGCCGAACCGGGCGACGACCGTCAGCCGCCCGCTCTCCGGCACGCTTTGCCGGGCGAAGCGATGGGCGAGGAGGATGAGCGCGTCGAAATCCTCGAGCTGCCGGCCACTCAGCGTGTCCTCCGATTCCAGGAACCGCAGCTCGACATTCGGTTCGTCCCGCAACGGATCGAGGTCGAAGTCGGGAAAGGTCGGCGCCCCGTCGGCCTTGTTGAAATCGCCCGAGAGCGCGACGCGGAAGACGTCCGTCATGTCCCGCCTCCAACGCCGGACCGGATGCCGTCCAGCCCCTGGCGCAGCGCGACCTGCAGCAGCCAGACGTCGCCGTGATAGACGATCAGGTCCCATCCCTCCCCGGCGAGCGCGACGCCGGAGGCGATGTCGGTGACCATCCGCCCCAGCCCCTTCCCGTGGCGCTTGCCGGCTTCGAGGACCTTGTTGAGGGCGGCCTTGTAGTCGGGATGATCGAATTGTCCCGGAATCCCCATGCTGGCGGTGAGGTCCATGTGCCCGACCCAGAGGGCGTCGACCCCCTCGAGCGCGGCAATGCCGTCGACATTCTCGACGCCCTCGGCGGTCTCGATCAGGGCGATCAGCCGGTTGCGCTCGTTGGCGGCGGCAAGGCCCTCCACCACCGGCCCCATGTGGTAGCGATCGTTGCCGAGCGCCGGAGCCAGGCCCCGCTTGCCGATCGGGGTATATTTCATCTTTTCGATGACCGACCTCGCCTGCTCCACCGAACCGAGCATCGGGATGATGATGGCCTGGGCGCCGATGTCGAGGGCGCGGGCGATGTGATCGTAGGAGTCGGAGGGAACCCGCACGAGAACCGGGACGTCGGCTGCCTCGAAGTAGCGGAGCGCGCGGTTCAGGCTCTCGAAGGAATTGCCGCTGTGCTCCATGTCGAAGAAGACATATTCGGCGCCGGCTTCCTTCAGGATGTATCCGATGCCGGGGGTGACGAACTCGCCGACATAGTGCCCGAGCCGGAGCCCCGGGCGATCCAGGACGGCACCAACTCGGGCCCTCATGACGCCTTTCCTCCCGGATTGCAGATTTCCCTGACGCTGGCCATCACCTCGTCCGGCTCAAGCACCTTGAGCCAGTCATCCCTGAGAAGCTTCGGCTTCGCCTTCTCGATGGCGTAGAGCGCGCCATCGGAGAACCGGCCCGGGAAATCCTCGAAGATGATCCCCATCTCGATGCCGATATGTCCGAGCATGAAATCCCTGGCCGCCTCGGCCGGCACGCCCCTGGCGACGACCGCGTCCGTCGCCTCGCGAAGCGCGGTGATCAAGGTGGCGGCGATCGTCTCCGACATCGCCGGTTCGAGAATGGCCATGTCTTCCACCGTCACCCGATGGGACCGGCTGACCGGCTTGTAGATCGCCTTCGCGATCGCTTCGCACCGAGCATAGTCGGCATCGGGGCCCTGCATCAGGGCGCAAACAATCGCCTGCATGGCAAGGACGCCGCCGAAATAATCCTTCTGCGCCTCGCGCGTCGGCTCGTAGCGGAAGATCGAGGGATGGCAGGGATGCGTCACGAAATAGGTGACGTCGTCGCGCTTCGGCAACTCGCCGGCATGGGGCGCGGCGGCATCCAGCATGATGATGCCGGTACCGGGCCGGACCTGATCGATGAAGCCGTGGGCGATCTTGCCGATCAGGGCGTCCGGCACGGCCATCAGGACGACGTCCGCGCTGCCCAATGCCTGTCCCATCTCGACGCATTCGACGCCGGTGGCTTCCTTGAGGCGCTGCCGGCCGGCCTCGCTGACCTCGACATGAAGGACGTCATAGGGTTCGCCTTCAAGGTTGGTGGCGAGCCGGACGCCCATCTTTCCGCCCGCGCCGAGCAGGGCGATCGTTTGCGTCACTGACGTCCTCCCATATGCAGTGGCCGACCGTTTTCGACCATTCCGAAGAAGTCGACGGGCCCCATCTGCCCGCCCTTCAATGCGATCTCTATTCCGTCGAGCGCCGGTTCGCCGGAGCGCCCCCGGCTTATGGCGCAGGCCGGCGCAAGCTCGACCTCCGCTTCCAGCGCGTCGACGCCCATTCCCGCCAATGCGTGGCCCGATGTGTCGCCGCCGGCAATCGCGATGCGCCGGACATCTCCGCTGGTGACGACGGCCTTCAATATGGTGCCAAGGCCGTGTCCGATGCGGGCGTTGATGTCCTCCTCGGTCTCGCCCGAGCGGAGAACTGCCTGCTTGAGCGCGGGGATGGCCGCGTCGTCGGCGCCCCTTGCGGTGAAGACGAGCGGTGCCGCTCCCTTGTGGAGCACGGTCAGCGCCTGCTCGACCGCCCGGTCGATGGCGGCGCGCCAGCGGGCTTCGTCGACCGCCGCTTCGGCCTCGAGACGTATTCCGGCGAAGCCGTTGATCTCCGCCCATTCGATCTGGCGACCGGTGACCGGCGAACACGAACCCGAGACGGCGGCGATGCGCTCCGCGCCGGCGCTCCGCGGCGGCGGTGCCTCACCGATCAGGCCGGCCTTTCGCCAATGGGCGATCAATGCGTATTCGACCCCCTGGCTGCCGATCGCCAACAGCCTTTCGCCGCGGTTCTCCCAGATCAACCGACCGGCCTCGGCGAGGCTGTCCTCGTCGAGGACGTCGATGGCGACGATCTCCGCTCCGCCCGAGACCTCCCGCCTGAGGGCATCATCACTGTCGCCGCTCGCAAGCGACAGGAAATCGACGAGCCCGATGCTGCGGTCGGTCTGCCTGGCGAGGTGCAGGCGGACGTCGGCTTCGTCCATCGGCGTCGTCGGATGCCGGGATACCGCCGGATGACGGTCGAGCCGGTAGCCGACACCCTCGACCGTGGCGAAGAGATTGCCGAAGGCCTGGTAGCGATGGATGGGCGGCGCAGCGACCAGCAGCGGGTGCCAGGCACCGCCGAGGATCGGCGCCGCAAGATCGATCGCCTTGCCGATCGAGCCGACATGCGGCGCGGAATCGAAGGTCGAGCACACCTTGTAGTGGGTGATCGGGGCACCGATCGGCTCAAGCGTCCCGAAGATCGCCGGGAGGTGTTCCTCCATCCACGAGGGACTGCGCGAACGCGCCAGGCCCGCGACGCCGATGCCGCGATATCCCGCGAACCGGCCGATGTCCTCGCCGGTCGGAGGGCCGAGGAACAGGACGGTGGGCAGCCCGGCGAAGGTCAAGACCTCCATGACGGCCGCGGAGCCGGTGAAGTCGTCGCCGTAGAAGGCGACGAGGTGATCGGCCGGCAGGCTCATCGGGCGAGTGCCTCCAGCGCGACGCGGAATTCCGGATGGGTCTTCGCATAGGCCTCGGCATCGATTCCCGAAGCGGCCGCTTCCCAGGCCTGCCGAAGCCCCCGCACGCCGGCCGCAATTCCGTCCGGATGGGCCATGATGCCGCCACCGGCGGCATAGATCAGGTCGGTGCCGCCGAGCGCCCGCCAAGTGTCGGCGGCCTGCGCGGCGGTCTGCCCCGAACTGAAGACCGGCATGGCGACACAGGGCTTGTCGGGGAACATCGGCGCCAGCAGGCTCTTCGCCGAACGAACGACGCTGGCGTCTTCCTCGCAGAACTTGTTGCGGATGCCGTTGACATGCATGTGGTCGGCGCCTGCAAGCCGCCACAGCTTGGACCAGGCGGGGTAATCCCAGCCGAGCATCGGGGCGCGCGACAGGTAGCCCCAGCCGTTGCGATGGGCGTGGATCGGCAGCGCGGCGTGACGGCGAAGCTCGATCATTCCCACCAGTCCCACCGAGTTGAGGCTGGCCATGACGCATGTGCCGCCGAGCGACAGGACCAGGTCGTGACGGCGGCGCATCTCGTCGAGGTCACCGGTCACATTGAAGGCGAACATCACCTTCTTGCCGGTCCGGTCGGCATGGCGGTCGATCACCGCCATCACCATCCGGGCGCGCGCCTCGAAAGGACAGGCCGGCCCGTCGGACTGGAGCTCGTCATCCTTGATGAAGTCGATTCCGGCACCGGCGAGCGTATCGACCAGATCGGCCGTCGCCTCCGGCGTCAGCCCCACGCTCGGCTTGACGATGGTGCCGATCAGAGGACCGTCGGCGACGCCGGACAGGCGCCGCGTGCCTTCGATGCCGAATTGCGGTCCTTCGTAGCGCGTGGCGAAGGCCCGCGGCAGGTCGATGTCGACAATCCGCAGACCCGAGAACTGCTTGAGCTCGAAGAGATTGCCGGCCACGGTCGCCACCAGATTGGGCAGCGACGGGCCGAGATTTTCGAGCGGCCAGGACAGTTCGACCGCGCAGCGATGGTAGATCCTGCCGGCTCGCGCGCCGGGCAGGCTGGGCGCGTCGACATCCTCGACCACGGTCAGGCTTTCGATCCGCGCTCCGGACCGCTCGCGGATGTCGGCGGTCTCGCCCGGCACGGCGACGAACGTCCCGGACGACTGCTCTCCGGCCATCACCTCGACGGCACGGCGCGGCTCGTCGGCCGTCTCGACAATGTAACGCGCGTGGATACGCTCGCTCATCGGATCACGCCCGCAGCCCTGATGGAAGCGACGGCACGATCAGACGACTCCCGACACCATCACACCGGCTGTCGCCTCGCGGCTCCGGCTTGCCATCAATCCATCTCCCCCCTTCTTCCCCGCCCCGGCTCTCCGGCCGCAGGCGATCGAACCTATGCGGCCTCCACCACGAGGCTGCACTCGACAAAGGACTTCTTCAGAACCAGATCCGCGCTTGCCCGATCGAAGTGACGGAAGTGCCCGGTCTCGATATGCGCCTCGAAAGCGGCGCGATCGGTGTAGATTTCGTAGAGCAGGATCCGGTCGGCCTCGCCCGAGGGCTCCAGCACGTCGAACCGCCGGCAGCCCTCTTCATTGGTGAAGGAGGCACGCGCGTTGCTGTCGATCATCGTCCGGAATTCAGCGCGCTTGCCCGGCTTCAGCACGAAATCGACGATGACCACATAACCGGACATCAGCGTGCCTCGCTGACGTCGGCGTAGCGCAGCGCGACGAATTCGAGATGCTCGCGCATCGCCTGATCGGCGCGATCGGCATCGCGGGCCGCCACCGCCTCGAAGATCGCGCGATGAGCCTTGTAGGAAATGACGTCGACGCCGGGCGCCAGCGTCGTCTGGCGCTGCTCGAGCAGCCATTCGGCAAAGGCGGCGTGGATCGCCGTGAAGATCGGGTTCCGCGGGATCTCCGCGAGGACGTAGTGGAACGCCACGTCGGTGCGCTCGAAACGGCCGAAATCGCCGATCGACTCGCGATTGTCCTCAAGCGCGGCCTCGAAATCCGCAAGATCCTGCTCGGTGGCATGGAGAGCCGCATGTCGCGCCAGCCCCGTCTCGAAGAAGACCCGGACGCCCTGGAAATTCCGGATGCCGTCCGGCGCGGCGAGCATGTGCCGCGCGGTGATCGAAAGCCCGTCGACGACGGACCTGGGCGTCGGCCGCGTGACCCGGGCGCGGGTTCCGGACCGCAATTCGACGAGGCCGAGATTTTGCAGATGGAAGAGCGCCTCGCGGATCGCCGGGCGGCCGACGCCATAGGCTTCCATCAGTTCGCGCTCGGAGGGAAGCGGGTCGCTTGGTGCGAAATCGCCGTCGGCAATGCGCTGCTCCAGTCGCTTCGCGACTTCTTCGTAGAGCTTGCGCTGGCGAACCACCGTTCCGGACATTGGTATACCTGTAATGCCAGATTATGGTATCTTGACTGATGTCGACGGTCAATCGACCTTTGGCCAAACTCGGGATAGCCTGAGAAGAATCGACAACGGGAGGTTTCAATGACAACGGTGGGAATGACGGTGAACGGGGATCCCGTCTCGGTCGAGACGGAGGACCGCACACTGCTCGTGGAGGTGCTTCGCGACCAGCTCGCTCTGACCGGCACCCATGTCGCCTGCGACACGTCGCAGTGCGGTGCCTGTCTCGTCCTGATCGACGGGGTCGCGACGAAGTCGTGCACGACCCTCGCGGTGCAGGCGGATGGCTCGGAGATCCAGACGATAGAAGGGCTGGCGAAGGACGGCGACCTTCATCCGATGCAGGCCGCGTTCAACGAAAACCACGGTCTCCAGTGCGGCTTTTGCACGCCCGGCATGATCATGGCCGGTGTCGACATGGTTCGCCGGCTTGGCAAGGACCTCGACGACGAGACGATCCGAAGCGAGCTGGAGGGCAACATCTGCCGTTGCACAGGCTACGTAAACATCGTGAAGGCCATCAAGGCCGGCGCGGCGCGGATGTAATCAGGATTACGGGCTCCGGCCGACGGACGCCCAGGGGAGGAATATCATGGCAAACGACGGAATCGGCGCGAGCGTTCCGCGCAAGGAAGATCGACGCTTCACGACAGGACAGGGCACCTATACCGGGGACGTCAACCTCGCCGGTCAGCTTCATGCGGTCTTCGTGCGCTCGCCGCACGCCCACGCGCATATCAAATCGGTCGATCTGTCAGAGGCGAGCAAGATGCCCGGCGTCGTCGCCATCCATACGGGAGAGGAGCTCGAGGCCGGTGGCATCAACCATCTGATCTGCGGCTGGGCGATCACCTCCAAGAACGGCTCGGGCATGCGGATGGGCCCCTACCCGCCGCTGGCGATCGGCAAGGTGCGCTTTGTCGGCCAGCCGATCGTCGCCGTCGTGGCGCGCAGCCGCGACCAGGCCGAGGATGCCGCCGAAGCCGTCCAGATCGATTACGAAACCCTCCCCGCGGTTACGAATCCCGTCGACGCGCTGAAGCCCGACGCACCGGCTATCCACGAATTCGAGGCGGATTCCTCGGTCTGGGAGCACGGCCGGGCACCCAGCAACCTCATCTTCGACTGGGAGCTCGGCGACGCGGCCGCCACCGATAACGCGATCAAGTCCGCCAAGCACGTCGTCAAGATCGACCTGGTCAACAACCGTGTCGTGCCGAGTGCCATGGAGGCACGGGCGGTGGTCGCCGACTACCGGTCGTCGGACGGGCATTTCACATTGTGGAACACGACCCAGAACCCGCATCTCCTGCGGGTGGTGCTCTCCGCCTTCATCAACGTCGCCCCCGAACACAAGCTCAGGATCATCGCGCCCGACGTCGGTGGCGGCTTCGGCTCGAAGATCTTCACCTATTCGGAGGAGGTGGTCTGCCTGTGGGCGGCCAAGCAAGCCGGCAAGCCGGTGAAATGGGTATCGGGCCGGAACGAGGCATTCCTGACCGATGCCCATGGCCGCGACCATGTGACGACGGCCGAGATCGCATTTGACGACGATTACAAGATGCTCGGACTGAAGGTCGACACGATCGCCAATCTCGGGGGCTACATGTCGCTCTTCGCGTCGCTGATCCCGACCTACCTCTATGCGCCGCTGCTGTCGGGCCAATACGTCATCCCGAACATCCATGTGAACGTCCGCGCCGTCTACACCAATACCGTCCCTGTCGACGCGGTTCGCGGGGCGGGGCGGCCGGAGGCGACCTATGTGCTGGAGCGGCTGATCGAGAAGGCGGCGCGCGAGCTGGGGGTCGACCGGGCGGAGCTGCGGCGAAAGAACTTCGTCCGCGAGTTCCCCTACCAGACGCCGGTGCTGTGGAAATACGATTCCGGCAACTATGACGGCCTGCTCACCAAGGCTCTGGCCGCGTCCAAGTGGGATGATTTCGAGGCCCGCAAGGCGGAAGCGGCCAAGCGCGGCAAGCTGCGCGGCATCGGCCTTTCCTGCTATATCGAGGCCTGTGGCGTGGCGCCGTCCTCGGCCGAGGGCGGAGCGCTTGGCGCCGGCGTCGGCGTCTGGGAGATGGCGGAGATCAAGGTCAATCCCGTCGGCACGGTGGAAGTGCTGGTCGGAACGCTGGGTCACGGCCAGGGCCACGAGACCACCTATGCCCAGATCGCGGCCGACCGCTTCGGTATCCCGATCGACTCCGTCTCGGTGATCGAGGGCGATACCGACAAGGTCCAGCAGGGGATGGGCACTTACGGCTCGCGAACCGCTGGCAATGGCACGTCGGCGGTCTACCGCGCGCTCGACAAGATCGAGGCCAAGGCCAAGAAGATCGCGGCCCACCTGATGGAGGCCAGCGACG
>JAGRKY010000165.1 GCA_020442095.1 Bauldia sp. | reverse complement strand
CAAGGCGCCGGTGCTCTGCGACCTCAAGCCGTCGGGCAAGTATATGGCCGTCGACTTCCACAAGGCGGGCGGCGTGCCGCAGGTGCTGAAGCTGCTGCTCGACGCCGGGCTGCTGCATGGCGACTGCCTGACGATCACCGGCCGCACCATGGCCGAGGAGCTCGCCGACGTGCGGTCCGAGCCGCGCGCCGACCAGAAGGTCATCCATCCGATCAGCGACGCCCTCTACAAGCAGGGCCATCTCGCCATCCTGAGGGGCAACCTCGCCGAGCGCGGTTCGGTCGCCAAGATCACCGGCCTGAAGAGCCCGGTGCTGACCGGCCCGGCCCGCGTCTTCGATGACGAGCAGTCGGCGCTGGAAGCGATCATGGCCGACAAGATCAAGGCCGGCGACGTGCTGGTGTTGCGCTATCTCGGCCCCAAGGGCGGCCCCGGCATGCCGGAGATGCTCGCCCCGACCTCGGCGATCATCGGTCGCGGCCTCGGCGAAAGCGTCGCGCTGATCACCGACGGGCGCTTCTCCGGCGGCACCTGGGGCATGGTCGTCGGCCATGTCGCGCCGGAGGCCTATGAGGGCGGCACCATCGCGCTCATCGAGGAAGGCGACTCGATCACCGTCGACGCCCACAAGCTGCTCCTCCAGCTCAACGTCGACGACGCCGAGATCCAGCGCCGCCGCGATGCCTGGAAGCAGCCGGCACCGCGCTATACCCGCGGCGTCATGGCGAAATACGCGGCGCTCGCGACGCCCGCCGACAAGGGGGCGGTGACCGGCTAGGAGCCTGTCCGCCCCTCATGCCAGCCAGTTGCGCGGCCCGGCGCCTGACCGCCCGAAACGGTCTGCCGGGTTCGCCAGCGCGCATTGACTGATCGACAGGCAGCCGCAGCCGATGCATTCGGTGAGGCCGGCGCGCAGGCGCTCGAGCTCGCTGATCCGTTCGTCGATCCGCTTCTGCCAGGTGGCGGAGAGCCGCGACCAGTCGCCCTTGGTCGGGACGCGGTCGGCCGGGAGTTTCGCAAGCTCACGGCCGATCTCGGCGAGGCTGAGGCCGATCTTCTGTGCAAAGACGATGAAGGCGATGCGCCGCAGAACCGAACGGTGATAGCGGCGGTGACCGGATCCCGCGCGCTCGGACCGGATCAGCCCGCGTTCCTCGTAGAAGCGCAGCGCTGAAGCGGCGACGCCGCTCCTCTTCGCCACGCCGGCGATGGTCATCATCGTATCCATCACCGACAAATATTACGAAAATTCCCGGCATTCGGTAGCAAACGCACCAAGAAAGCGATCCGGGCAGATTATTGGCTCGGGCAAGAAAGCGGGTGACAAATCGGCTCTCGTAACACTGTATTTAGTGTTCCCGGCAATGCTGCGGTTAACAAGTGATGAACGACAGGCAGCCGGTACGAGGTGCTAGATGGCGTTTGTTTGGGGCATCGACCCGTCACAAGAGATGTCCGCCCAACTGACCTTTGGGAACAACGAGGGCATCGCCCAAGCAGCGATTGGTTACGACGACACGACCGAAGACACCATTTCGGTTTTCGTCGCTCTCTCACCGTTGGCGGGTGGCGACTATGAGCACGTATTCGCCATCATCGCGGCAGACCCGCAGACTGCGGGCGAGTATCAATATTGGGATGGGGCAGAAACCAAGAATCTTTTCAATCAGGAGGATCGCGAAAGCGTCCTGAAAATTATCTGCGGACTGACACAAGCACTCTTGGCCGAATTGACGCCGCCAAAGGTTTATCACTACACGCACGAGCCCAATCTCCCGGCGAAGGCACTCAGCAAGCACCAGGTCGTTATGGGAGTGTTTAGGAATAATGGATACGAGGTGCGATTAGCACAGCCGCATCATGGGCAGCAGTGCTGGATTGCAGAGATGCGGTCGGAAGCCACAGTTGCGACTTGATCGCTGATTAATTATCTTCTGCTTCGGTGAGGCCTCTGGGGGCAGTGAGGCTAGCATGACGCGCGAGCAAGAAATCTTCTATTTTGAAACCGCGAAAAGGCGACATGTCCGTCTGGTAACCAGACTGATGAATGTGCCGATGGTGCGGGCGATTGCGCATGCGCCGATGACTGAGCACAGCCAGACAAAAGTTGTGAAGGTGAAGGCGGAGGCGCCGAAAGCGGTGGACCTCGCCGACTGCGACGCCTAGGGCAGCGCCCACACGCACACCCCCCGCACCATCGTCGTTCGCACTATCAGCCCGCGCCGCTCTTGCTGGCGGATGGCGTGGATGATGCGAGCCGCGACGGCCTTCGCCAGTACGCGGTCGGTCTTGTCCAGTCCCTTTGCTTCGATGATGTAGACCGCAAGTTGACGGGTATTCATCGGGCCGCTGGCAAGCGCCTCTTTGCAGAGACGGATGGTCTCGCCTCTGGCGAAGATCCGATGGATATCCATGTAGGGCGCAACGCCCATGCGCTCGGCTGAGGCGTCAAAGATCGTGATAGCTGCGTTGATATGGGAGAGGTCGGCGCGGGCCTGCTCCAGCGCCTTCTCATAGTGCGCGATTGCTGCGGTGATTTCGTCCCGCTTGATCTTCAAGCTGTGAACGCCTTGTCAAGGACAAAAGCACGCTATATGATGACACAAGCATCAAGAGGCGTGACAATGGTGGAACGGACAGACTGGGAAGCCAAGGCGCGGGGTATCCTTCGCGCAGAAATGGCACGGCAGAACGTCACCTATTCCCAATTGGTCGAAAGGCTGGAATCAATAGGGGTGACTGAGGACGAGCGGAACCTGAGGAACAAGGTCAGCCGTGGGAAGTTCACCGCAGCCTTTATGCTCCAATGCTTGACCGCCTTAGGAACGGAACAGTTTCATATTGGGCGATCATAGCTATCGCGTTTGCGGTATTTACGGCAATTTTGTTTCTGCTAGGCAAGGATTACGGATACGAGTCCGGCAGTTATTATTCCAACACTGCCAACAGCTATGAGCAGGCTCAAAAGACATTTTACGAGGATTGCGTTGTCAGCGGGCTGACTGGCAAAGAACTCATTCAATGTCTTGAAAAGAAAATAGAGACCGCACGCGAGCCCCAGCGCGCCGAAGAGGATTTGCGCGCCCAAAAAGAGATGTCCCGCTGGGCGTTGTGGCTCCTGATAGCTACCACCATACTCAGTGCGCTGGCGTTGGGGGTCGCCGCGATTGGCGTCATCTTCGTAAAGCGAACTCTTGATGCCAACGTGAAGGCGGTTGAAGCCGCTGAGAAGCAGATAAGCCTTGGCGGGCGACCATGGCTTGCCGTTGAGCCGACTCTCAGCGGGGAGGTCATCGTGAAAGACGGCTCGATAAAGATTCCTATCCGCCTCGTGTTCCGAAATACCGGTCACGCCCCAGCGATCCATGTCGTGCCGGAGATGCAAATAATCGCCGACGCTGCCAGGGCCATGGACGTTACTCGCGAGATGCAGCCCATCGTCAGAGCGAAGCAAATCGCCTTTCGGTCGCATCCCGACAGGGACATTGCCGGAAGGGCAGTTTTTCCGGGGCAGGATGCCTCCGATCAAGCTGTGGTGATGACTCTCCGCCCAATCGACATCGGGGAACGCGAATCTGTCTGGCCGGCTCTTGTGGGAATCGTCACCTACGACTCGCCGGTTGATGACTCGCATCATCAAACCGGATTTGTCGCCTATGTGTTTGATCCCCACCCAAGCCGTCCGCACGGACGTTACCCGATCAAGATGAATGAGGGCGAGATCGTCACCGATCGCTACAGAATTGAAACGGGGTTGATTACGGGCATTGTCGACTGACGATCCGGCCAACGCCGACACCAGTGCCAGCGCCGCCAACACGGCGCTCACCTACCCACAATCCCGGCTGGTGCGTTTGCTACCGAATGCCGAAAATTCCTTGACTTAAAGTTCACTTGAACTTGTAGGCAGGTCCCTCAATCGAAACAGGGAGTGCCGTCATGACATCCGAACCTGATCTCCGACACTTGCGTATCGCCGTCACCGGCGGCACGGCCGGCCTCGGCCTCGCCCTCGTCCGACGGCTTGTCGCGGCGGGCGCGAGCGTCGCCTTCGTCGCCCGAACCGCAGCGCGAGTCGCTGAGGTGACGGACGAGACCGGCGCCCTCGGCATCGTCGGCGATGTCGGCGATGTCGACCATATCGACGGGATCGCCCTCCAGATCCTCGGCGGGCTCGGAGGTCTCGACGTCCTGATCAACAACGCCTCCGACCTCGGACCGTGGCCGTTGAAGCTCCTCGCCGACACCCACGCCTCCGAGCTCGAGCGGGCGCTCGCAGTCAATCTCGTCGGGCCGTTTCGGCTGACCCGCGCGCTTTTCGGCGCTCTCGCCGCGGCGGCGCGAAACGGCGGCGGCGCCCTCGTCCTCAACATCTCCAGCGATGCCGCCGTCAACGCCTATGCGACCTGGGGCGCCTACGGCGCGAGCAAGGCGGCACTTCTGCATCTCGGCGCGATCTGGGACGAGGAGGCCAGGGCGGAGGGGATACGGTTCCTGTCGATCGATCCTGGCGACATGGACACCGCGCTCCATGCCGCCGCCGTTCCGGATGCCGATCCGGCCGAGCTCAGGCGCCCGGCCGATTCCGCCGCGGAGATCGTCGAGGCGATCCGCGTGGCGTTGGGCCCAAGCGAGTCAGTCCTCGCGGACGCGGACGCATGACGGCCGCGCACCGACCCGGAATCGCGTCGTCGCGTCTCGTCATCGTCGAAGCTTCGGGCCGGATCCGCCACATGGCGCGCGACGCCCTGGCAACGTTGCTTCGGCCTGGAGACCTCGTCGTCGTCAACGATGCGGCAACGCTGCCCGCGAGCTTTCACGGCACCCATCTCCGCAGCAACAAGCCGATTGAGATCCGGCTTGCGGGATGGGTGGCGATCGGCGATCCGACCCGCTTCCTCGCCATCGCCTTCGGGGCCGGCGATCATCGCACCCGGACCGAGGACCGGCTGCCGCCACCGCCACTCACTCCAGGCGACCGCCTCGTGCTCGGACCGCTCGTCGCCGTGATCGAGGACATCCTCGGCCACCCGCGCCTCGTCGCGCTCCGCTTTGAAGGCGAGCGCGCAGCGATCCTCCGCGGCTTCGCCAGGCATGGCCGGCCGGTCCAGTATGCCCATGTCTCCGATAATCTCGCGCTTCGCGACGTGTGGACCCCGGTCGCGGCCGAGCCGATGGCCTTCGAGCCGCCATCGGCGGGCTTCGCGCTCGACTGGCGCATCCTCGCCGCCTGGCGGGGGGCCGGCATCCGCATGGTCGGCGTGACACATGCCGCCGGACTGTCCTCGACCGGAGATGAGACGCTCGACGCCCGCCTTCCCTTCGACGAGGTGTACCGCGTTCCCAAGGCGACCGCGGCGGCGATCGCGACCGCGAAGGAGGAAGGTCGACGCGTCGTCGCGGTCGGCACCACCGTCGTCCGCTGCCTCGAGGCGGCGGCCGCGACGGACGCCCTGGTCCGCGCCGGCGACGGCATTGCGCGCGGGCGGATCGGCCGGGACTCTGGACTGCGCATCGTGGACGCGATCCTGACCGGCGTTCATGCGCCCGGCGAGAGCCATTTCGAGCTGCTCCGCGCTTTTGCCGATGACGCGACCCTCGACCGCGCCTTCGCCGATGTCGCGGAGCAGGGCTACCGCTCGCACGAGTTCGGCGATTCGATGCTGCTCGAGTCGCGGTCGCGGGAAGCGATCCCCTAGCCGGCGGCGCTGAGGATCAGCCGGTCGAACCAGCGGTCGGGCAGAGCCCGTCGCAGGTAGACAAGCAAATGCGAGAACTGTCCGGCGCGGTAGCGGGTCTTCGGCCGCCGCGCCGCGACCGCCCTGGCGATGACATCGGCGATCACCTCCGGCTTCGAGCCGCGGCCGGGACGGGCGGTCCCGGCGATCGCCTTCGCCATTCCGGCATAGGGCCCCTGCCCCGACGCTTTCGTCACCTGCTCGCCGAGGACACCGTTGAAGCCGGTGTCGATCGCGCCCGGCGCGACGATGACGACGTCGATGCCGAACGGGGCGAGCTCCAGCCGCAGGCAGTCGGAGAAACCCTCCACCGCATGCTTGGTCGCGTGGTACCAGGCGCCGAGCGGCGTGTAGATCACCGCGCCCATCGACGAGATGTTGACGATCGTGCCAGACCTGCGCTCGCGCATGCCGGGCAGGACGAGCTGGGTCATCCGCGCGAGGCCGAAGAGGTTGACCTCGAACTGCCGACGGGCATCGGCGATCGGCACGTCCTCGACGGCGCCATAGACCGGGTAGCCGGCATTGTTGACCAGGACGTCGATCCGCCCTTCCTCCTCAAGGATCGTTTCGACGGCGGCGGTCATCGACGCTTCGTCGCCGACGTCGAGCGACAGGACATGGCCGCCGCCGGCCTCGATCGGCGCCATCGCCGCGACGCGCCGCGCGCCACCATAGACGACATGGCCTTCCTTGAGGAGCTTCAGCGCCGTCGCGAGGCCGATGCCGGAGGACGCGCCGGTTACCAGGACCACCTTCTTCTCTGCCATCACTCATCTCCAACCGGGTTGCAGAACGGGCGCGCAACCCCTATTAAATGACCATCGGTCACTTATTTAATGACCGATGGTCATTTGTCAAATGTGAATCTGCCCCGATGCCGAAAAAACCCGCCCCCGCCCAACGCCGGGCCCGCACGCCCGACCAGAAGGAGGACCGCCGCGCGGCGATCCTCGCGGCGGCGGGCGCCTATACCCGGGACTGCGGATTCGACAGCGTGACGATGGCCGGGCTCGCCAAGCGCGCCGGCCTCGCCAAGGGTACGCTCTACCTTTATTTCGAGACCCGCGAGGAGGTGTTCCTGGCGCTCTATCTCGACGCGCTGGCGAACTGGGCGGCGCGGATCGCCGACACGTTGACGCCCGGGATGAGCGACGACGTGGCGATCGCGGCATTCGCCACGACGGCGCGGAGCGATCCCCTTTTCGTCGCCCTCGCCTCGCGCCTTTCGAGCGTCATCGAGCAGAACGTTCCGATGGCGACGCTCGTCGCGGCGAAGCGGACGTCGCTGCCGATCTACCTCTCCGTCGCGCGCCAGCTCGAGGCGAGCCTCGGCCTCGCGGCGGGCGACGGCCTGCGCTTCGGCTCGGCGCTGATGGCGCTCCTCCTCGGCGCGGCCGAGATCGACACCGGCAACCTCGCCACCCGCGACGACCTCCCCGACGACGTCCGCGACCTCGTCGCGCTGTCGCGCTTCGAGACCGTCTTCGGCGACGGCGTCCGGCTGCTGCTTGCCGGGATGCGGCAATCGCCGGGGCCGAAGCCGAGCCGATGAAGCCTCGTCGGCGAGGCCGTCGGTTTAGCTCTTCGGGAGATACGGAATTGTTCCCGCGAGATCGGTGTCGTCGATGACGTGGAAACGGCTGACGCTTCCGGCCTGCCGCGCCCTGGCATAAGGCGCGTATTCGGGATCGCTGGCGAAGTCGTCCAGCGCCTGCCGCGTCGGAAACTG
Organism: Bauldia sp.; assembly: GCA_020442095.1. The sequence continues at coordinate 2,557 of JAGRKY010000165.1, read as the reverse complement.
GAGCAGCGCGACGAGGCTGGTATCGAGAGGATCGCCTTCGACGGTCGCGACATTGCCGCTCCGCGATAGATACTTGCCGCCGTGCCGGTGGACGATCTCGTGGACCCTGGCCGCGTAGTCGGGCACCCAGCCGCCATCCGTGACCTTGATATCGGCGATCAGAAAAACGGTCATGGTCAGTCTCCTTGATGCCCGGCGATCTGGCCGACGGGCTTTGCCGTCTTGACCAGGGAAGCGTCGCAATGCGGCCTTCGCCCTTCCAGTCCTGAAACTGAATCGAGGCGGTACACAATCTGTACTAGCCCGCTTGACGGCGAATGCTAGGCTGGACCGATCAACGGTGGGGGGATCGGATGTCCCAGCCTGGATACAAGCAGTTCTGCCCTGTCGCCATGGCGTCCGAGGTACTATGCACCCGCTGGACGCTCGTCCTCCTGCGCGAGCTCATTGCCGGCTCGACACGGTTCAACGACCTCCGTCGCGGCGTCCCGAAAATGTCGCCGACACTCTTGTCGCAAAGGCTGAAGGAACTCGAAGAGGCCGGCATCCTCGAGCGGCGCCCGGTGCGATCCGAGAAAGGCGTCTTCGAATACAGCCTGACGGCCGCGGGGCGCGACCTCAGGCCGGTCGTCGAGGCGGTCGGCTTCTGGGGGCAGAAATGGGTCGAATCGACCCTCTCCCTCAAGAACCTCGACCCGTCCCTGCTGATGTGGGACATGCGACGCAACCTCAATCCGGAGCCGCTCCCCGACACCCGCTGCGTGATACAGTTTCTATACTCGGACCTCCCGGCGTCGAAGCGGGACTGGTGGCTGATCGTCGAGCCGGATGGCGAGGTCGATCTCTGCTGGGCCGATCCGGGGTTCGATACCAATCTCTACGTCACCACCGATCTGAGGACGATGACGTCGATCTGGATGGGCATCGACACCGTTCAGAAGTCGAGACGCGAAGACCGCATGACCCTCGTCGGCAACGAGCGGCTCTCGAGGACGATGCAGGCCTGGCTTGGCCTCAGCCCGTTCGCGGTGCAGGAGAAGCTCGTCCCCTGACCTGCTAACCTTTCCCGGGTCTCGACGCGACGCCCTCGAGCGAGACCCCGCGCGCCCCGCGAGAGGAAGGTCAAATGTCCGGATTCGAGATCCTGCTGAACGTCACCTACATCCTCTATCTCCTGGCCTATTCGGTGCGGGATATCCTCTGGCTTCGCATTCTTGCCGTCGTCGCCGGGATCACGGCGCTGCCCTACTACTATTTTCGACCCGATCCGATCTGGCCGCCCGTCGCCTGGGGCCTCGTGTTCATCGCCATCAATTCGTTCTGGATCGCAAAGCTCCTGATGGAGCGTCGGCCGGTCAAATTCAGCGACGACGAGAGGCGCCTTTATCAGCTCGCGTTCCGCAACATGTCGGAGCATGAGGCCGCAGGCCTTTTCCGCCTCGGCACGTGGACCACCGTGCCGACGGGATCGCTTCTGCTGGAGCAAGGCAAGCCGGTCGAGGCGCTTTCGCTGATCGCGTCGGGCAAGACCAGCGTGGAATTCGACGGCGCGCCGGTCGACACCGTCGGCGAGGGGCGGTTCCTCGGCATTACCGCGTTTCTCAGCCATGGCGAAAAGTCGATCGCGCCGGTCTCGGTCAGGGCCGCCGAGCCGACCCGCGTCATCGTCTGGCCCTCGGCCGTTCTCGACAAGCAGACGTCACGCGACACCCAGATCGGAATCGCCATCGAGGCCAGCCTCGGGCTGGAGCTTTCGCGCCTGCTCTGGACCTCCTGGGCGGAGCTTCTCCACCCCCGAACCAACGAGGCGCGCGCCGACGGCACGGGCTAGCCCGGATCGTCGATGACGCTGACATGGGCGGCGGCGACACGCCAGCCGTCGGGCGTCCGCACCCAGGTCTGCATCTGGCGGCCGACCTTGCCGGGCGCGCTGTCGCGACGGAACAGCGTCGCGGCGACCGCGAAGTCGTTGCCATAGGTGGTGATCACCGTTCGTTCGAGGCTCCGCGCCAGCCCCGCCGGCGAGCGCGCCGCCCGGAAGGTGGCAATCTCGCCATATCCATAGAGGTTCTCGCCGACGCCGTAGCGGATCGTCGTCGGTGCATTAAGGAAGAGCCGGTCGAGCGCCGCGACGTCGTTGCCGACCAGCGCCCGCTCGTATTCGGCAAAGGCCGCCTCGACCTCCGCCTTCACCTCCGGCCTGTCGATTTCCATCACTTCTCCAGCCGCTCGCGAAGCTCGACCAGGAAGGGGATGTTCTCGTACTGGTCGGGCTGGACGCGCGCCCAGTCGACGCCCTTCGGCTGGCCGAATTCCGTCTTCGTCTCGATCAATTCGGCCTCGGTCGCGATCCAGTGCAGCGCCGAATCGTGCGGCATCATCGGCAGCCGCGCCTCGTCGACCACCTGGCTCGAATGCACCGTCGTCGCGATCTCGGTCGCCGGACCGACCTTGCCGAGCTCGCGGAAGATGCCGAGTTCAAGATCGGCGAAGCCGCCGCCCTTGCCCGTCCGGCCGCCGGCGCGGGTGACCGCGACGCAGCCGACGACGACGAAAT
>JAGRKY010000164.1 GCA_020442095.1 Bauldia sp. | reverse complement strand
CGGACGCCCGCCCGGCTCCACACGATCTGGTCCTCGTAGACCGGCTGGCGGAGGTATCCGCTCAGCGTCGTGGTGAGATAGGCGCTCTCGGCAATATCGGCGGCGACATCCTCGGGGTCGCCGTGGAAATCCTCGTCGGCCGACCCGACCAGCGTATAGTCCCCGGCATAGGGCATGGCGAATATCATGCGCCGGTCGCTTGTCCGGAAAGCATAGGCGCGATCGTGCTCGAAAAGCTTTGGAAGGACGATCTGGGTTGACTTGACCATCCGTATCCTGGTCGATCGGCCCGCGTCGACGACATGGTTGAGCACGGCGGCCGTCCAGGGCCCGGTGGCGTTGACCAGTGTCCGCGCCGTGACCACGAAGCGCTCGTCGCCGACGCTCGACTCCAGTGACAGCCGCCAGACGCTCCCGTCGCGTTCGGCGATGACGCAGCGCAGCCTTGGATTGATGCTGGCGCCGCGCGTTCGCGCATCCTTCGCGGTAAGGATCACCAGCCGGGAGACGTCGACCCGGCAATCGGAATATTCGACCCCTCCGGCGATGTCGTCCTGGAGGATTCCCTCGATCGCCGGATCGTGCCCGTCGAGCAGCCGGGTCGGAGGGAGCAGGCGCCGCCCCGCCAGGCGATCATGGGCAATGAACCCCGCCCGCAACAGCGTCTTTTGCGCCACCGTCTTCCGGAAGGGCAGGACGAAGCGCAGCGGACGGACGATGTGGGGGGCCGCCTCCAGGAGGCGCTCGCGCTCCCGCAGCCCCTCCCTCAGCGCCCCGAGAGCGAAGCGATCACGGTGACGGAAGCCACCATCGACCAGGCTCGTCGTGGCCGAAGAGCCCGCGCCGCCCAGGTCGCCCTGCTCGCACAGGAAGACGGACAGCCCCCTGCCCGCCGCGTCGCGCGCGACACAGCACCCGGTAATCCCACCTCCGATGACAGCGAGATCGTAGACCTGTGCCGCCAAGCCCCATCACCCCAACGCATGAGCCGGGCCCACAATGGCCCAGTCGGCCGCAAATGCGAAGCGATCAGGAACGCCGGCGGCAAATCCAGCGCCGCGGGATTGCGCCCGTTCGGCTACGGATCGCCGGGATCGTCGTGGATCAGGCGGTGCGGAAACCGGCCGTCACGGGGAAGCGACATACCATGCTCAGATCGTCACGACCGTGCCGGTCTCGAAGGATTCCCTGGCGGCGTTTGCCGTCCGCACCGCCAGCCGCGCCTGCTCGGGCGTCCCGAGCGTCGGCGCGCGCCCTTCCCTGACGCAATCGACGAAATACGCCGCCTGGTTCTCGTAGGCGTCGCCGGGCTTGCCTTCGAGCGCATAGGCCCTGCCCGGCTCATGGACGGTCAACGAGCTGCCGCCGCCCATCTCGACGCTGACCCCGCCGGCCTGGAAGGCGAATTCGATCACACCGCCCTCACAGAGCACCTTGAGGCCGCAACTGAAGGGGTAGTCCTTCGGCATGAATTCACTGCCTTCGACGAAGCCGCTGGCCTCGCCGTAGGCGACGCTGGCGTGGATGTCATTCCACAGCCCCGGCCGGAACTCCTTCCCGCGGCCGTAGACCGATTTCGGCGCGCCCAACACCCAGTTCAGGACGTCGAAGTCATGAACGCTGAGGTCGAGCACCGCGCCGCCGCTGAGCGCCGGGTCGAGGAACCAGTCGGCCCAGGCCGGCACCTGCGACAGCCGCGAGGCGATCGCCGAGATCGGCTTGCCGAGCCGGCCCTCGTGGACGAATTCCGCCAGCGACACATACTCGCCCCAGAAGCGCAGGACGTGGGCCACCATCAGTATCTTGCCGCTCGCCTTCGCCGCCGCGATCATGCCGTCGCAATCCTCCGCCGTCAGCGCGAACGGCTTTTCGAGCAGGACATGCTTCCCGGCATTCAGCGCCGCGATGGTCGCCTCCGGATGGAGATGGGTCGGCAGCGTGTTGCTGATCGCGTCGATCGCCGGGTCCTCGATGATCGAGCGATCGTCGGTCGTCGCCCTGGCGCCGACCTCGCCCGCGAGCGCCTCCGCCTTTTCCCGATGGAGAGACGAAACCGCGACGATCTCGACTCCCGGAATCTTGGCATAGGCACGCGCATGCGTGCCGCCCATGAAGCCCGAACCGAGGATTCCGATTTTCACGATACCCCCACCCGCTGTCAGGAGAGACCGAGCGCCGCGAGGCGGTCGTGCGACGCCTTCATCGACCGGTTGACCTCTTCGAGCGGCGGCCACGGCTCGCCGAGGAACTCGATCTCGACGCTCAACGGGCCCTCATAGCCGCCCTTCTCGATGATCCCGAGGATCCTGGCGAAGTCGATATCCCCGTCCCCGATGCCGGGGAAATCCCAGACGCGTCCCTCGCCGCGCTTGTCCTTGAGATGGCAGTGGACCATCTTCGGAAGCGCGATCGGCAGGTCGTCGACGGCCTTCACGTCGCCGTAGAATTCGACATTCGCCGTGTCGTAGTTGATCAGCACGTTGGGACGTCCGATCCGCTCCAGAACCGGAATCGCGGCCGCGCCGGACTTGGTGATCTCGCCGTGGATTTCGATCCCGAGACGGATGTCGCGGGCGACGGCATAGTCGGCGAGCTCGTGGATGTTGCCCATGAAGGCGTCCTCGTCCTCGTCCTCGCTGTAATGGCCGCCGATCGCCGTATTCATGATGCCGATCCCCATCCGCTCGCAGAGATCGACGGCGAGCAGGCCGTCCGCCAGGCCTTCCTTGGTCGTCAGATCGGAATGGCCGCTGAGGCTGAGGCTGACAAGCCCGAGCGAATTCATCATCCGCTGGATCCGTCCCAGTTCCTTCGCATCGGCTTCCAGGGGCACATGCTCGGTCCAGCCCCGCACGGCGCTGAGCTCGACATAGCGATAGCCGGCGGCCGCGATGCCTTCGAGTGCCTCTTCGAGGCTGTAGGTATGGTAGCTGTTGGTATGGCCGCCCAGGCGGTTCTTCAGTGTCATGCGCACGCCCCTGTTCCGATCATCGCCGCGCGGCGAAGACCAAGACTGAACCACATCGGACCGGCCCGGTAAACGGGCCCGAGGCCGTCCGAAGCGACCGGCCTATTTCTCGAGAGCGGTAAACGCGCCGTCCCAGTCCGGAGGCGGCGGGTTCTCGCGCCACGCGGCGATCCGCGACTCGTAGAGCGCGTAGAATTTCTCAAGCGTCGCGACGCCCGCCGATCGACAGCGGGCGATGGCGGACATGGCGCCCTCCCAGTCGCAGGCGCGATAGGCAGCCAGCATGGCTTCGTGATCGGGAACCAGTTGCTTCATCTGTTCCCCGGTCGCCGCAAGGGCATCCTGCAGCGTATAGAGCCGGCTCGGCTGCGAGCGGCCCTTGACCCGGATGAGATCAAGCTCGAGCGCCGGCTCGCCGACACCGGCGAAGGTCGATTCGCCGATGACGATCGTCATCCCGTAGACCTTGGACAGGCCCTCGACGCGGGAGGCGAGGTTCACGTCGTCGCCAATCGCCGAATAGTCGAAGCGAACCGTCGAGCCGAGGTTGCCGACGCAGCAATTGCCCGAGTTGATGCCGATGCCGATGCCGACCGGCTGATAGGTTCGCCCTTCCGCCTCGGCCTGGCTCTTCCACTCGCGATTGAGCTCCACCATCTTCGCCGACATCTCCAGGGCGGCCAGCGATGCGTTGCGCGCGTGGACGGGATCCTCGAGGGGCGCATTCCAGAACGCCATGATGGCGTCGCCCATGTATTTGTCGATCGTCCCGCGATGCTTGAGGATGATCTCGCTCAGCGGGCTGAGCAGGCCATTGATGAATTGCGTCAGTTCGTGCGCGGTCATCTTCTCGGAGATCGAGGTGAAGTTCCGCACGTCGCAGAAGAGCAATGTCAGCTCCCGCACTTCCCCGCCGAGCTCAAGCCGATCCGGGTTGGCGATCAACTCGTCGACGACGGCCGGCGAGACGTAATGGCCGAAAGCGCGCCGGACCTCCGCCCGCTGCTGCTCGACGCTGCGGTAGATGTAAAGCGTCGCCGCCCCGACCAGGGCGAAGATGGCCAGCGCCGGATAGGTCGGATCGAGCAGGAGTCCGGCATAGCGATAGCAAAGCCAGCCGCCGAGAAAGACGCCGGCAATCACCACGCCCCCGAGGAATGCCGAGGAACCCGCTGAAATCCGCGGCAGGATGACCGCGAGGATGACGCCGACGACGAGCACGAAGAGGATTTCGAGGGCGACCGTGAAGTCCGGGCGGATGAGGCTGCGCCCGGCAATCAGGTGTTCCAGCGCCTGTGCCTGGATTTCGACGCCCGGAAGAGCGGCGTCGAGGGGCGTCGCCTGCAGGTCGTTCAGCCCCGCCGCGCTGGAACCGACGAGGATGATCTTTCCGTCGATTTCGTTCTGATCGAATTCGCCCGACAGGACCTGCCAGGCCGGTATGAACGCATCGGGATTGGAGGGACGGAACTGCAGGAGCAACGCACCGTCCGGATTGGTCGGTATCTCAATGGCCCCCACCTTGATGTTGTTCAGCCCGGTTTCGGCGCCAAAGGAGGATTCTCCGCTCGCGTTCGAGGATTTGAGGATATACGTGCTGGCTCCCTGAGCGACCCGCAGCGTCTCCATCGCGAGCGTTGGCGCCCAGCTGTCTCCCTCGCGGAAGATCAGCGGCAGGCGCCGCACGACCTGGTCACGATCGGGGATCCAGTTCACCGCCCCTATCCCGGACGCCGCATCCTCGAGGATCGGCAGGTTGTTCGATCGCCCGGTGAATCCCGGCACGAACGGGCCTGGGTCGTCTCCGGCAACCGCGAAACCCGCCTTGGGCGGCAGCGACGGACTGGACTCGTTGTCGTTGAGAACCGTGGCGAGCACCGTCGGGGCGGCGGCAACGATCTCGGCCATCGTCTCGTCATGGCTCTTGCGACCGGCGATAAGCGGCTCGAGGAGCTTCGCCTCCTCCGGCGTGAGCCTCTTCATGACCTGCTCGGGCGAGGTCTGGTCCGGTTCGATGAACAGGACGTCGAAGGCGACCGTCGCGGCACCGGAGGCGAAGAGGTTCTGGAGCAGAGCGGCCACTGTCGTACGCGCCCATGGCCACTGCCCGATGCGCTTCAGCGATTCCTCGTCGATATCGACGATGCGAACCGGCAGTTCCGGATCGTAGTCCTGCGGATCGAGGCGCTGGTAGGAGTCGAAAGCGATGAGCCTGAGCGCCTGCAGGAAAAAGGGATCGGCAACCCGCAGAGCGGTCGCGCCAAGCAGCACCAGCGCCACAAGGATGATATACGGCCAGCGCCCCCAGGCGGTCACCGCGATGCTCCAGCGGTCATCGACGCCGGACGCCGGCGGACGCCGGCACGGCCGCTCTCACCGACCAGCGCCCTTGGCGTGGTCCAGCGACGAAATCGAGCACCGGTTCCCATCGAGCACCAGCCCCCCCGGCCACTAGACGATGTGCAGATCCGACTGCAGCAGGCTCGAGCTGCCGATCGTGACGAAGGCGACCGCATCGCTGCTGGAGCCGCCATTGGCGTCCCAATAAAGCGTGCCCTGGCTCGGCCCCGACGTGTCGAACAGGAACACGCCCTTGCTGTCCGGGTGGGTGTAGCCGCCGATATCGGCAAGCTTGACCAGGGGCGCCGCATCCCCCGCCGACAGGCCGCCGCCGAAGCCCTTGGCCTTCAGCTCGAGCTTGTCGACGCCCGAGACGAAATCCTTGATCGTATCAAAGCCATCCGCGGCACTCTTGAAAATGAAGCTATCCTTGCCCTTGCCACCGGTCGCAATGTCGGAGCCGAGGCCGCCGTTGATCTGGTCATTGCCGCCGTTGCCCTTCAGGACATCGTCACCGGCGCCGCCCACCAGCTTGTCGGGGCCGTTGCCTCCCTTCAGGATGTCGTTGTCGGCACCCCCCAGCACCTTGTCGCGGCCGCCTCCGCCGATCAGCTTGTCGTCGCCGGCCTTGCCCTTCAGCTTGTCGTTGCCCTTGAGGCCCTTGAGACGATCGTCGCCCGCGCTGCCAACCAGGACATCGGCCTTCCTGGAGCCTCTCACGGTGGTCGTCTCGAAAATGAAATCGTCCTTGGTCAGTGCGCCGGCATTGACCACTTCGAGGACGATCTTGTCGCCCTTGCCGAGGCCCTTGATCACGGTGTTGTCGCCGGCCTGCGAAATCTTGAGGTCGTCGAAGGCGAGTCCCTTGAAGTTGCTGAGATCGATCTTGTCGCTGCCGCCGCCGGTCGCGAGGAAGTCCTTGATCGTGTCGACCCCAAACCCCTTGAAGAAGACGAAGCGGTCGCTGTTGTCGCCGCCCCAGGCCTTGTCGTTATCGCCGTCACCGCCGAAGAAAAGCGTATCCTGGCCCTTGCCGCCGGCATACTGGTCGGCGCCCTCGCCGCCCCAAAGGGCGTCGTTGCCATCCTCGCCGTAGAGCTCGTCGTTACCCTCGTCGCCGAACAGCGTGTCGTTCCCGGATGACGCCCCGCCCGTGCCGCCGAAGCCACCGACGAGGACATCATTGCCGGCACCGCCCCGGACGGTGTCGTTGCCATCCCGCGCCCAGATCTTGTCGTCGCCGTCACCGCCTTCCAGGACGTTGGCGAGGGTGTCACCGATGATCGAATCGTCTCCGGAACTGCCGATGACATTCTCGATGTTGAGCAGGATGTCGGTACCGGCACCGCCGTTCTTTGCCAGTCCGACGGGAGTCGTCGCGGGCGCGATGCCGCCGGCGAGGAGCAGGGCCGCGAAGGTCCCGGGATCGCCACTGATCGACTCGCTCGAACGGTCTTCCGGCGTCAGTCGGACCGTTACACCGCTGGTCGTCGCCGAATAGTCGACGGTATCGTTGCCGTCGCCGCCGTCATAGAAGTCGTTGCCGTCACCGGTCCGCGCCGCGATCGTATCGTCGCCGGCGCCCGCATCGACGATGTCGACCCCGGCACCGCCGATCGCCAGATCGTCGCCGTTGCCGGTGTTGATGATATCGCCGCCGGTCGAACCGGTGATGGTGTCGTCGTGGCTGCTGCCGGTGATCGTGAAGCCGTCGCTCTGAAGGTGGAGGTCGATCGTCACGCCGGCGGCGGCGAGCGCCGCGGATATCATCTCGACGTTGACGATGCGCGCATCCGAGGCGGCATTCAGGTCGGCCGACGTCGCCGCGAGGGTGATCGTGTCGGTATTGGCGCCGCCATCGACGGTATCCGTGCCGACGAAACCGACAATCGTGTCGTTCCCGGTTCCACCGTCGATGGTGTCGGCGCCCGAGCCGCCCTCGATCGTGTCGTTGCCGGCCCCGGCGCCGATGACATCCGCCCCGGTCGAGCCGATGATCGTGTCGTTGTGACCGCTGCCGGTAATCGTGAAGCCGTCGCTCTGCTGATGCAGATCGATCGCGACACCTGCCCCGGCGGTCGACGCGTCGACCGCCTCGACATTCTTGATCTGGCTGTTCGCCGCCGCGTTCAGGTCGCTCGACGTGGCGGCGAGCCTGATCGTGTCGGTATTGGCCCCGCCATCGACGATATCGGCGCCGACGAAGCCGATGATCGTGTCGTTGCCGGCTTCGCCGTTGATCGTGTCGGCGCCCGTCCCGCCCTCGATGGTGTCGGCGCCGCTGCCGGCGTTGATCGTATCGGCGGCGGTCGAGCCGGTGATGGTGTCGTTGCCGGCA
>JAGRKY010000163.1 GCA_020442095.1 Bauldia sp. | reverse complement strand
GTGGACATCGGCGGCACCTTCACCGACATCGTTCTCTTCACCGACCGTGGCCGGACCGTCTCGAGGAAGACGCCATCGACTCCGCTTCGACCGGAGCAGGCCGTACTCACCGGCATCCGGCTGGCGCTGGAAGAATCCGGGCTGGAGGCGAACGACATCGTCAGCGTCCTGCACGGCACCACGGTCGGGTCGAATGCGATCCTCCAGAAGCGTGGCGGTCGCACCGCGCTGGTCACCACGCGCGGCTTCCGCGACGTGCTCGAGATCGGCAGGCTGCGCACGCCAGGCATGTTCGACCTGTCATGGGACAAGCCCGAGCCGCTGGTTCCGCGCCACTGGCGCTACGAGGTGAGCGAGCGCATCGCCGCCAATGGCGCGGTCATCGCTCCGTTGGACGGGCAGCAACTTCTCGACGTCGGCGCCTTCCTCCAGGCGGAAGGCATCGAGTCGGTCGCGATCTGCTTCCTCAATTCCTACCGGAATCCTGCGCATGAACGCGAAGCCGAGGCGATCCTGCGCGAGCGGTTTCCGGAGATCGCCGTGACCACCTCGGTCGCGGTGCTTCCCGAGCAGCGCGAATACGAGCGGACGTCGACGACGGTGGTGAATGCCTATGTCCTGCCGGTGCTCCGCGAATATCTCGTTTCCCTGGCCGACGGGCTTAAGGCCATGGGACTGGACGCGCCGCTTTTCGTCAGCAACTCGAACGGCGGCTTGGCGCCGGCGGCCCTTGCCCAGGAGAAGCCGGTCTTCTTCATTTCCTCCGGCCGTGCGGCGGGTGTCGCCGGGGCCGGCAACCTCGGCACCCGGATCAAGGCGCCGGACCTCGTCGCCTTCGACATGGGTGGTACCACCGCCTCGGCATCGCTGGTCAAGGACGGCAAGCTGAGCCGCACCACCGAGTACGAGTTCCGTTCGGGCATCTCGACGCCGAGCCGTTTCATCAAGGCAGGCGGCTACATGATGCGCGTGCCGACGGTGGATGTCGCCGAGATCGGCAACGGATCGGGTTCGATCGCCTATGTCGACGACGGCGGGCTGACCTGCGTCGGCCCGATCTCCGCCGGCGCCGATCCCGGCCCGGCCTGCTACGGCACTGGCGGCGACAAGGCGACGGTGACTGACGCCAATCTCGTCCTCGGCTTCCTGCCCGACCGGCTCGCCGGCGGCTCGATGATGCTCGACGTCGACGCCGCACGGACCGCGATCGCGCGCCATGTCGCCGATCCGCTCGGCCTTTCGATCGAGGAGGCGGCCTTCGGCATCCGCGCCATCGCCAACGCCAACATGGCCCGCGCCATCCGCGCGGTAACGATCGAGCGCGGCCTCGACCCGCGTGACTTCAAGCTCCTCGCCTATGGCGGGTCGGGCCCCAACCATGCCTGCGACCTGGCGCGAATCCTCAACATGCCCGAAGTGCTCTTCCCGCCCGCGCCGGGCGTCTTCACCGCGATGGGCATGCTCTCCGGGGCAATCGAGCATTTCCTGATCCGCAGCCTCCAACAGCCGCTCGACCGGATCGAGCCGGCGACCTTGCAGGCGATGACCCGGGACCTCGCCGACGAAGCGATCCGCGAACTTTCGGCGCGGGGGCATGACCGGGATGCGATCGGTCTCGGCTTCGAGATCGACCTCCGTTTCGCCGGCCAGGATTCCGAGCTGCAGGTTCCCTTCGATCCCGACCGGCTGGAGGACGAGATCGGCGCCTTGCGGCCGCGCTTCCTCGAGCTCTATCGCGAGATGTATGGCTACGTGTCACGGGACGGCGTCGAGGCGGTGAATATGCGGCTGACGGCGAGCATAGCGGCCGGCACCTCCGATATCTGGCAACGGGCGCCGGAAACGGTGACGGAAGCGGGGCAGCGGCCGGCCGAACGGACCCGGCCGGTCTATTTCGAGCGCGGCGGCGGATGGCGGGATACGCCGATCTTCGACCGCGACGGCTTTGCCGGACCGGTCACCGGGCCACTGGCGATCGAGAGCGCCGACACGACGATCATCGTCCCCCCCGGCGCGACCGCCGGCACCGACCCTGCCGGCAATGTGGTGGTGACGATCGATGCCTGAAGCAGATGCGGCGGCAGGGACGGAGCCGGTCCGGATCGACCCGATCACCTTCGCGGTGCTCAAGAGCGCGCTCGATACGATCGTCGACGAGATGGCCGGAACGGTGATGCGCACCGCGCGCTCGCCGATCGTCCGCGACGTGCTCGACTATTCGGCGACGCTCTGCGATCGCAACGGGCTGATCCTCAGCCAGGCGAAGACCGTCGCACTGCATCTCGGCGCGGTTCCCGACGCGATGGAGGTCATCGTCGCGCGCTTCGCCGGCAGCGTCCGGCCCGGCGACGTCTTCATCCTCAACGACCCTTATGCCGGCGGGATGCACCTTCCCGACATCTTCATGATCAGGCCGGTCTTCGAAGGCGAAAGGCTCCAGGGCTATTCCGTCGTCGTCGCCCATCACTGCGACATGGGCGGCCGGGTTCCCGGTTCCAACGCGGCGGATTCGACGGAGATATTCCAGGAGGGCCTGCGCATCCCGCCGTCGCGGCTCTACGCGGGTGGCGAGCCGAACGAGACCCTCTTCGACCTGATCCGGACGAATGTCCGGGTTCCCGACCTGGTGATGGGCGACCTCGACGCGCAGCTTGCCGCCTGCACCATCGGCGAGCGCGAGATCCGGCGTCTCGTCGCCCGGCACGGGGAGCGCGAGCTCCACGCCTATTTCGACGCACTGCTCGACTATGGCGAGGAACTGACGCGGAAAGGGATCGCCGCCTGGCCGGACGGCACCTACCGCTTCACCGAC
>JAGRKY010000162.1 GCA_020442095.1 Bauldia sp. | reverse complement strand
CGCCGGCGCCCTCAACCTGATCGGCTCGGACGCACTCTTCGGCCGCTACTGGGGCACGGTCGAGGACCACCCCTTCCTGCATTTCGAGGTCTGCTACTACCAGGCGATCGAATGGGGGATCGCCCACGGGCTGGGGCGGGTCGAGGCCGGGGCGCAGGGCGAGCACAAGCTTGCCCGCGGCTATCGGCCGACCACCACCTACTCCGCCCACTGGATCGCCAATCCGAGTTTCCGCCGCGCCGTCTCGGACTATCTCCAGCAGGAGCGCCGGCAGGTCGACCGTGACAGCCAGGTCCTCTCGGAGTATCTGCCTTTCCGCCATGAGGAACAGACGGAGCCGGATTGATGACTGCCGAGGCCTATGACGACCAGAACATCTTCGCCAAGATCCTGCGCGGCGACCTTCCCGCCCACAAGGTCTACGAGGACGACACGGCGATCGCGATCATGGATGTCATGCCGCAGGGCAAGGGACATACCCTGGTCATCCCGAAGGCGCCCTCCCGCAACCTTCTCGATGCTGATCCGGATGCCCTCGCGGCGCTGATCGGCGTCGTCCAGACCGTGTCCAAAGCGGTGAAAGGCGCCTTCGATGCCGATGGCGTGACGATCATCCAGTTCAACGAGGCGCCCGCCGGCCAGTCGGTGTTCCACCTCCACTTCCACGTCATCCCGCGGTTCGAGGGCGTGGCGCTCCGCCCGCATACCGGCGGGATGGAGGAGAATGACGTCCTCGCCGCCGGCGCCGAAAAGATCCGCGCCGCGTTCGCCGGCTCCTGAACGCTTTCCCCGCGACAAAAGAAAAGGGCGACGCCGGTTCGCTCCGGCGTCGCCCTGTGTCCTTGGCCGGCCCGATAAGGGATGGGCCGGAGATGCGCGTCCTTACTGCTGGAACAGATCGCCGCCGGCGTTGAGCCCGCCGCTCGGCGCCTGCACGTCGCGCACGCCAGGCGGAACCTGCGACCGGTCGGTATCCGGAGAAGCGACCGCGGCCTTGGAGCCACCCATCTCGGCCAGCACCGAGTCGAGATTGTCCTTGGCGCGCGTGTAGCTCGGGTCGAGCTTCAGCGCCATCTGGTAGTCGGAAACGGCGCGATCGCGGTCGCCCTGGTTCTGGTACGCCACGCCGCGGTTATTGAAGGCAAAGACGTAGTTCGGATCGATCTGGATCGCCGCCGTATAGTCCTGGATCGCCTTGGCGTATTCGCCCTGGCTGTCATAGATGATGCCGCGATCGTTGTAGGCGTATGCGTAGTTGGGATCGAGTTTGATCGCGGTGTCGAAGTCCTTCAGCGCCAGGTCGGTCTTGCCCAGGTCGTCATAGGCCAGCCCGCGATTGCGATAGGCGACGGCATAGCCGCGGTCGCGCCGGATCGATGCGGTATAGTCGGCGATCGCCTGCTCGTAGTCGCCCTTCTCGGCATAGGCGTTGGCCCGGCCGTTATAGGCATAGGCATAGTCCGGATCGATCTCGAGCGCGCGGTTATAGTCGGCGATGGCGAGATCGAGTTCGCCCTTGTCCTTATAGGCGTTGCCGCGGCCGTTATACGGGAAGACGTAGTTGGGATCGGCGCGGATCGAGGCTTCGTAGTCGGCGATCGCCAGGTCGTTCTCGCCGATGTCGCGATAGGCGTTGCCACGGCCGTTATAGGCGGCCGCGTAGTTCGAATCGAGCTCGATCGCCTTGGTGTAATCGGCAATGGCCAGCTCGTACTGGCCCTGGTCCTGATACGCGTTGCCGCGGCCGTTATAGGCGTAGACATATTCCGGATCGATGCGGATCGCGTTGGTGTAGTCGGCGATCGAACTCGCCGCGTCGCCGATGTCGCGATAGGCATTGCCGCGGTTGTTGTAGGCATAGGCGTAGTCGGGATCGATCTTCAGCGCGTTGCTGTAGGCCGCGATCGCGCGCTGGATGTCGTTCTTGGCACGATAGGCGATGCCGAGATCGTTATAGGCCGAGACATAATCCGGATAGAGGGCGATCGACTCGCCATAGTCGGTGATCGCCGCGTCGTAGTCGCCCTTGTCCTTGTAGGCGAGACCGCGGTTGCGGAAGGCGATGGCCCGGTCCCGCTGGGTCTCCTTGGTGCCGCGTGCGAGCACCTGCGTGCAGCCGGCAATCCCGATATCGGGATCCGGCGAGGTGCACATATCCCAGGCCTCGTCCGCGAAGGCCGGCGCACCGGCCATGGAAACCATAAGGAAGGCGGCCGCGCCGGTCGCCTTCAGGCCAAGGTTTCGTCCGCTCCAATCAAGCTTCATCAACTGCCTCCAGGTAGCAATGCCCACCCCCTGGATGGGCATCCGGACGGCCAAATGTCCAGATGCCCGGCGTATCGAGCCAACGTGGCGGCATACGGCTAGGTCGTCTTCAGGGGCACCTTCGGTACAAGGCCGCGACCGCCGCCGCCCGGGGGTTTTCCATTGCTTGGCGGCTTTTTCGCGGCACTCGCGGTTTTTCTTTTCCGCGGGCGACGCGGCTTCGGCACCGGCTCGGGTTTCGGCTTCACCGGCCCGTCCTCGAGCGCCTCGAGTTCCAGCCCGCTGCCGTCTTCCTTGGTGGTGACCTTGACGGTTCCGCCCTTGCGCAGCTTGCCGAACAGCACCTCGTCGGCGAGCGGCTGCTTGATGTTCTCCTGGATCACCCGGGCGAGCGGTCGGGCGCCCATCCGGCTGTCATAGCCGCGCTCGGCCAGCCACTTGATCGCATCCGGGCTGAGGTCGAAGGTCACGCCGCGGTCGGCGAGCTGCGCCTCGAGCTGCATGACGAACTTCTGGACGACCTCGTAGACCACCTCGGGCGGCAGGCTGCCGAAGGGCACGACGGCGTCGAGCCGGTTGCGGAACTCCGGCGTGAACATCCGGTTGATCGCTTCCTGGTCGTCGCCCTCGCGTTCGGACTTGCCGAAGCCGATGGCCGGCTTGGCGAGCTCGGCCGCGCCCGCATTCGTCGTCATGATCAGGATGACGTTGCGGAAGTCGACCTTCTTGCCGTTGTGGTCGGTCAGC
>JAGRKY010000161.1 GCA_020442095.1 Bauldia sp. | reverse complement strand
TACTAATAGCTCGATTGGCTTGATCACTCTCATTATCCGTGTCCGCTGGACAGGGATGAGACCAAACAGCTTCGCCAGACATGAAGACGCCCCAGCGCGGGGCGGGCTTCATGGACATGTCTGCGTTTTGCCGGCCTGGTGGTTCTTGCGAGGAGCCCAGAACCCGATCCCATTCCGAACTCGGCCGTTAAACTCCTCCGCGCCGATGATACTTCGTCTCAAGACGCGGGAAAGTAGGTCGCTGCCAGGCCTGCCAAGCGCAGACATCTAGCGAAAGAAAAGCTTCGGGATATCTTCTCTTGACGAACCCTGACAGAAAAACGCCGCCCTTCGGGGCGGCGTTTTCGTTTGTCCGGAGCAATGTCGCCGCGGCGGCGAGATTAGGGCCGAGCCCGCCTCTCACCACATCATCGTCCAGTAGATCGGCGGCAGCTCCTCGTCGTTGCGCGGCTGGAAGGATTTCTGCCAGTCGCGGAAGACGCCACGCAAGCCCCGCTTCGCCGGATCCAGGCTGGCCATCTGCTCGTTCATGTCGCGGAGGCGGCGGACGAGCGTCTTCATGAACAGGATGGCGCGCTCCGGATCGCTCTGGATCGAGCCGATGAATTCCTCATAGGTGGTGGCGACGCATTCGGTGTCGGTCACCGCCCGGACGGTGGCCGACCGCGGCCCCGGGTCGATCAGGCTCATTTCTCCGAAGACTTCGCCCGAGTCGAGGGTACCGACGACCTTCTCCTTGGCGCCATCGCCGACGACGACCTCGACCTGGCCCCTGACGATGAGGAATGCGGTGCTGCCCTGGTCCCCTTCCGCGATGATGATGTCCCCGGCCTTGAAGGCGACGGTCTTCATTGTCCAGTCTCCCGATCTAATCTTCGTGAATCGCGTCGATGTTGCACGCACGATAGTCGAGCGGCCGGATTCGGCATAGCGGCGAATTGGCCTGCCTGCGCCGACGTCCCGTCCGTTCGCGGCGTCCGGGCGGTATTTCCGGCTTGTCTTGTCCCGTTGATTCGGGGACGCTTGTCCTTGGGCGATCGGCGACAATCGGCGATGAGGGGGATATGGATTTTGCGACGGTGCTCGGCTTCTTTGCCGCGGGCGTCAGCATCGCGACGATGTCGATGCGGACGATGGTGCCGCTGCGCATCGTCGGTATCTGCAGCAACATCATCTTCATCACCTACGGCCTGTTGATCTGGAGCCTGCCGCTGCTTGCCCTGCATGCGGTTCTGTTTCCCCTCAATGTCTATCGTCTTCGCGAGATGCTGAAGCTGGTGCGCGACGTCCGGACGGCGAGTGAGGGCAACCTGTCGATGGACTGGCTGAGGACTTACGCGACGGAACGCGCGATCGCGGTCGGCGATGTCCTTTTCCGCAAGGGCGACCCGGCCGACGAGATGTTCCTGCTCGTCTCCGGCCGGCTGCGGCTCACCGAGCTCGACATCTTGCTCGAACCCGGCGCGGTGGTCGGCGAGATGGGGTTGCTGGCGCCGGGGCGGGAACGCACCCAGACGCTCGAATGCGTCGAGGCGGGTGCGGTCCTCGGCGTCACCTACGAGAAGATCAAGGAACTCTACTTCCAGAACCCGTCCTTCGGCTTCTATTTCCTGCAGCTCACCACCTCGCGCCTGTTCGAGAACAACAACCGGCTCGAGGGGCTTCTGGCCGAGCGGGAAATCGAGGTCGAGCGTTTGCGGCGCGAGGCGGCGGAGTAGGCCCGCCGTCCCGGTGCCGAATCGATCGGCAAGGAGCCGCGGTTGGCCGTTTACTGCCGCGGATATCCGGGCACGCGCGCCAGGACCCAGGCGATCGGGTCGTTAACCCAGGCATGGGTGGCGAAATCGTCGTGGACGAGGTCCGGGTCGG
>JAGRKY010000160.1 GCA_020442095.1 Bauldia sp. | reverse complement strand
GGAGCATGGCCGGACCATGCCGGCGTTACCCTTAAGGAAGAGTCAAATTTCAATCGAAACGGAAGGAATCCGCCGCGCGTCCGCCGGGCCTCAAAGCACCAGAACGCCTTCGTGCTTGGCCTTGTCCTCGGGCTCGACATGAATGGTGATCATCGCGTCCGGAACCTTGGTCCGGAGCGCCTTCTCGATCCGGTCGCAGATGTCGTGCGCCTCGGAGACCGGCATGCTCCCGGCGACCACCAGATGGAAGTCGATGAAGGTGGCGCGCCCGGCATTGCGGGTCCTGATGTCGTGCGCCTCGATCGCCCCCTCGGCATTGGCGGAAATGATCTGCCGGATTTCATTCAACAAATCGTCCGGCACCGCCTCGTCCATCAGCCCGCCGAGGGATTCGCGGATGAGCCGCCATCCGGCCCACAGGATGTTCACCGCGACGACCGCCGCGAGCAGCGGGTCGAGTACGGCGATGCCGGTGAGATAGGCGGCGATCAGCCCGATGATGACGCCGGCCGAGGTGACGACGTCGGTGAAGAGATGCTTGCCGTCGGCGACCAGCGCTGGAAACCGCCGCCGCCGGCCCTCCCGGATCAGGTACCAGCTCCACAAGCCGTTGATCACCGAGGCGACGGCGCTCACCGCCAGGCCTTCGACCGGCGCATCGAGCATCCGCGGCGAGAAGAAGGCGCCATAGGCCTCGCGAAGGATCGCGAATGCCGCGATGATGATGAACACGCCTTCGAGCACCACCGAGAAATATTCCGCCTTGTGGTGGCCGTAGGGGTGGTTGGCGTCGGCCGGCCTGAGGCTGTAGCGGATGGCGACCAGCGCCGTCGCCGAGGCGACGACGTTGACGATCGACTCGAGCGCGTCCGAAAGCAGCGCGACGCTGCCGGTGATCTGCCAGGCGGCGAGCTTGATCAGCAGCACCACGACACCGACCGCGACGCTGGCCGCCGCGATGGTGCCGGTCTTGAAGCCGCTATACGTCCCCGTCACGGCTCAGTCCGCCATCGTTTCGACGGAAGCGAAGCTCTCCGCCGGTCCGCCCGCCTCGAACGGCGTCGTCACCTCGACGAAGGTGTCGGGATAGAAGCCGTTGAAACGGGTCCTGAGCGCCAGCGAATAGGCGCCGATATGGCCGATCTCGATCCAGTCGCCGGTGTCGACGGTCTCCGGAAGGAAGAAAGGCCGCGACAGGATATCGACCGAGTCGCAGGTCGCGCCGCATACCTTGAAGGGCACGATCCGCTCGGGATCGCCGCTCCGCCTGCGTCGCGCCGGATCGGGTAGGAACCGCGCCGGCAAGGTGATCTTGCCCGTCCAGGAATCCGACAGCGACGCCCAGATCCCGTCGTTGATGTAGAGGCGCTTGCCCTTCTTCAGCAGGACGCGGACGATCAGCGAGAAGCTGCGTGCGGCGATCACCCGGCCGGGCTCGGCGACCAGCGGCACGTCGTCGAAGCCCCATTCCCGCGCTTCCCCGACCACTTCCCGCACCAGCGCCCCGGTGTCGGGATGCGCCGGAGCCTTGTGGCGGGGATCATGGCCATAGGGCGCCGGGAAGCCGCCGCCGATATCGAGGAGCGCAATCGGCACGCCGGCGCGGGAGCGGACCCAGGCGGCCGAGGCAAGCGCCCGCTCGTAGGTATCGGTATCCTCCACCTGGCTGCCGACATGGAAGCAGAGCCCGACCCGGAAGCCGATCCCCGCGATCCGCCTGACGAGTTCGACAGCATGGGCCGGCGCCGCGCCGAACTTCTTGGACAATTCGTAGGCCGCATGGCCACGCGCCGCGAGCCGCACCAGGATGGTGATCCCCTCAGGGTCGAGGTCGAGCCCCCGCACCGCATGGAGGATCTTGGCCACCTCGTCCTCGTGGTCGACGGCGAGCACCTTGATCCCGAAGGCTTCGAGCGCCAGCCGGATGTCGGACTGCGCCTTGACCGGGTGCGTGTAGAAGAGTTCCGCCTCGGGAGCGACGGCGCGAACCGCCTCGAATTCGGCCGGCGAAGCGACGTCGAAACAGTCGATTCCCGCGTCCGCGAGCGTGCGCAGCACCATCTCCTCGCCGTTGGTTTTAACCGCGTAGGCGGCCTTCCCGGGAAAGGCCGACTTGAAGGTCAGCGCATCGTCCCGCAGCACCTGCGGGCGGAAGCAATAGACTGGACGGTCGGGGCGCAGCGCATTGACGAC
>JAGRKY010000159.1 GCA_020442095.1 Bauldia sp. | reverse complement strand
TCCGCCCGGCGCGATCCGATCGTCGGCATCCTGCAGAGCGTCTATCAGCGGGTCCGCCGGTCGCCACAGCGCGTGGTCTTCGCCGAGGGCGAGGAGGAGCAGATGATCCGCGCCGCGGCGAGCTTCGTCCATAACAAGCTCGGCACCGCGATCCTGATCGGCCGCGAGGACATCGTGCGCGGCACCGCCGAACGCGCCGGCATCGACATCCAGGAGGGCATCGAGATCTACAATGCCCGGCTGTCGCGCCGGAACACCGACTATGCCGACTACCTCTATTCGCGCCTGCAGCGGAGGGGCTTCCTGTTCCGCGACTGCCAGCGGCTCGCCAATACCGACCGCAACGCTTTCGGCGCCTGCATGGTGGCGCTCGGCGACGCCGATGCGATGGTCTCGGGCGTGACCCGCAACTATGCGACCGTGCTCGACGACGTCCGCCATGCGATCGACGCTAAGCCCGGCCACCGGATCATCGGCGTGTCGATCGTGCTGGCGCGCGGCCGCACCGTGCTCGTCGCCGATACCGCGGTGCACGAGATGCCGTCGTCGGAGGAGCTGGCCGAGATCGCCGAGGAAGCGGCCGGCGTGTCGCGACGCCTCGGCTACGAGCCGCGCGTCGCCTTCCTCGCCTATTCGACCTTCGGCCAGCCGGAGGGCGAACGCGCCCGCAAGGTCCGCGAGGCCGTCCGCATCCTCGACAGGAAGCGGGTCGATTTCGAGTATGACGGCGAGATGGCGGCGGACGTGGCGCTCAGCCATTCGGCGATGACGCCCTACCCCTTCTGCAAGCTCTCCGGCCCCGCCAATGTACTGGTCATGCCGGCCTGGCACTCGGCCTCGATCTCGACCAAGCTCCTCCAGGAGCTCGGTGGCTCGACCGTGATCGGCCCGATCCTCGTCGGCTTCGACAAACCGGTGCAGATCGTCTCTCTCGGCGCCAAGGATTCCGACATCGTCAACATGGCGGCGATGGCGGCCTTCAAGCTCGGCGGTTAAGGCAGCCGCTTTGGGGCCGGGGCCGGGCGTCCCGATTCCATCGCGCTTCGGCCAGGTGCCTCACTTTGCGGTGATGCGTTCTGTCGGCAATGTCATTTGCACGACGCAAGCGGCGGGCTATCCTCGCTTAGCCATTCGGTTAAGAGGAGAGGCCGATGACCGCCCACGGGATGTTCCACTGGAACGAGCTGATGACCCGCGACGCCGCGCAGGCGAAGGATTTCTATGGCAAGACCCTTGGCTGGACCTTCGAGGACATGCCGATGGGAGAAGGCATGACCTACACCATCATCAAGGCCGGCGACGCCATGGCCGGCGGTATGATGGAGATGCAGGGGTCGGGCTTCGAAGGCGTGCCGGTGCACTGGATGGGCTATGTCGCCGTCGATGACGTCGACAAGCGGGTGGACGCGCTGAAGCAGGCCGGCGGTGCGGTCATGCGCGAGCCCTTCGACGTGGAAGGCGTCGGCCGCATCGCCATCGTCGCCGATCCCGGCGGCGCGGTGCAGGGCTGGATGACGCCGGCCGAAGGCACGACCTAGGACGAAGGACCTTCGGGCGAGGTCTCCTCGCCCTCACTCGTCCCAGGCGTGGAGGGCGCGGAGCGTCGGCGTCTTCTTGATCTGGTGCTCGCCCATCCGGCCGAGCAGCCGGTCGAGGACCTCGACGGCAAGCGCCACGTTCGGCCCCTTGTTGAGCAGCACGCATTCGGCGCGGCCCGACATCGCCGCGTCGGTCATCTCGCCGCGCGACGGCAGCCCGTCCTTGACCAGATCCTCCAGCACCTGCGTCGCCCAGATCGCCGGGACATGGGCCGCCTCGCAGAGCCACATGATCTCCTCCTGCATCTCGGCGACGCGCTCGAATCCCATTTCGACGGCGAGATCGCCACGGGCGATCATCGCCGCGAAAGGCTGGCGGCCGGCAGCCTGGACGATGATCTCCGGCAGGTTGCGGACGGCGCGGGGCGTCTCGATCTTGCCGACGAGGCCGAGCCGCCGCCAGTCCGGGGTGCGGTGGGCAAGCTCCTTCTGCAGGGCCGCGACATGCTCGGCCGTCTGGACGAAGGAATGGCCGACGAGATCGGCATGGGCGACGATGAAATCGAGGTCCTCGCGATCCTTGTCAGTCAGCGGATCGAGGCCGAGATCGGCGGTCGGGAAGTTCAGGCCCTTCTCCGAACGCAGCTTGACGCCGCCGAGCTTGCCGCGCTCGATCTTCACCAGAAAGCCGCCAAGTGCCTCGGCGCTGATCACGCCATGCAGCTTGCCGTCGTCGATCGAGACCCGGTCGCCGACGCCGATGCGATCGAGCACCTCCGGCGTCGTGCAGGTCATCTGGAACGGGGTCTCGGGAGCGGAGGGCTGGGCCTCCCGGCTGAGCAGGATCACGTCGCCGACGAAGACCCGGCTACGGTCCTGCGGCGTCATCACATAGCCGGTGCGGACCTTCGGACCGGCTATGTCCATAAGGATGCGCGGCCGCGTCCCGGATCTGGTGGTCGCCGCATGGGCGTTGGCGACCATGCGCTTCCATTCCTTCGGCCCGTCATGGGCGCAGTTGATCCGGATGATCTCCGCGCCGCGACGGGCGAGGTCGGCGATCAGGGCCGGATCGCCGGCATGTTCGGTCGCCAGCGTCACCATGATGCGGCCGCTGCGGCCGGGGCTCGCCGGTCCGAGGATCTCGGCGGTATTGGCGACAAGCCGCGCCTCGCCGCGGAAGAACTGCCGTTCCGAGGGGGCCCGCACCGGGGAACCATCCTCGCCGGCCATGGCCGCAAGCGCCACGGCGACCGAATCGAGCGAGGCGAGCACCCGCCCTTCGAGCCGGCCGAGGGACGACATGCCGAGCGCCATAAGCCGCCGCTGGAGCGGCCGGAGATCGTGGCGGCGGACCGCCATGTAGTGAGCAAGGTTCAGCGCGCTCGGTGCAAAGCCGCTGCGGTCGATCCGCGGGCGCCAATGCCGGTAGATCGCCCTCCCCCCGGTCGCGACATGGCCGCGAAGAGAGGTGATTTCGTCGAGCGCCTCACGCGCACGGTTCGCAAGATCGGGTGCCGCCATCGCCATTTCCTTCGGGCGGCCCGCACACGGCCGCCATCGTGCCCAACCGTGGCCAGCGCCCATGACATTTCATTGACACGGGTCGCCTCGACGTCACTTAGCCGCATCCAGCGACCGGCGGCCACGCCTTACGGCCGGGTCACCCGCCTCAGGGTCAGGTTGATGCGGCCGCCTTCCGGAAACCAGTCGCCAAGAAGGGTCGACGTCCCGGGATAGATGCGGTCGACGCCGTGAAAGGCCATCCGGCTCTCGCCACCGAGCACGACGACATCGCCCGAGGAGAGGCGCAAGGAGCGGGTCGGGTCCCTGCGGCTCGTGCCGCCGATCCGGAAGAGACACGTGTCGCCGAGCGAGATCGAGACGACCGGGGCGGATAAATCCGCCTCGTCGGCATCCTGATGCAGGCCCATTTTCGTTCCGGATGCGTAATAGTTGACGAGGCACGCCTCGGGCGGATGGGGATATCCGGAAACCGCCCGCCAGACCTCCAGCACCATTTCGGGAATTGGCGGCCATGGCCTGCCGGTGACCGGGTGGGCCGGCTGGTAGCGATAGCCGCCTTCCCTGTCCGATACCCAGCCGAGCGGCCCGAGATTGGTCATGCGCACGGAGAAAGGCTTGCCGGTCCGCGGCATGGTCGGGGTGTAGAAGGGCGCGTCGGCGACCGCTGCCCGCAGCACCGTAACCAGAGCCTCCTGGCCGGCGCGATCGAACCAGCCGGGGCGATACCGGAAACCGTCAAGCTCCGCCGAGCTGAGTTCGGAGCCACCCATTTCGCACCATCCCTTCTCCAACCGCATGTAACATGGATTACATCGCAATCACGCCGCCGCGACCGCGTGATGCGTCCGGCTCACGCCACCCCCGCCTTTCGATCAAACCTGCGGGAGACCGCGGCTTTCCGGCTTTTGCGGGCGGGCGACCTCGGGCATGGTCGCGTCCGATCAAGCGGCGCGGGAGGCGACCGCGCAAAGGGAGAAGCCTCATGGATTCGCTGGTTCCCGGCCCGGTGGCGGCCGCGCTCGACCTCCTGGTCACGCTCTTCGTCCTCGCCGTCGGCCTCGGGGTCGCGGTCCTGATCGTCCTCTTCATCGTCGACGTCACCCAGCACCGCGACGCCATCCGCCGCAACTATCCCGTGGTCGGCCGGTTCCGTTATCTCTTCTCGACGCTCGGCGAATTCTTCCGCCAGTATTTCTTCGCCATGGACCGCGAGGAGATGCCCTTCAACCGGGCGGAGCGGCAATGGGCGGCGCGGGCCGCCGCGGGCAAGGACAACACGGTCGCCTTCGGCTCGACGAAGAACCTCACCACCGCGGGCACCTTCTATTTCGTCAACTGCCCCTTCCCGACCCTCGATTCCGACCGGGCCGAGACCGAGGCGATGACCATCGGCCCCACCGCGCGCGAGCCCTATTGCGCGCCGTCCTTCTTCAACATCTCCGGGATGAGCTATGGCGCGCTGTCGAAGCCCGCCGTCCAGGCGCTGTCGCGGGGTGCCGGCCGCGCCGGCTGCTGGCTGAATACCGGCGAAGGCGGCCTGTCGCCATTCCATCTCGAGGGGGATTGCGACATCGTCTTCCAGATCGGCACGGCGAAATACGGTGTCCGCGACGCCGACGGCAACCTCTCGGACGAGAGGCTGAGGGCGCTTGCTGCCGACACCCGGATCAGGATGTTCGAGATCAAGCTGTCCCAGGGCGCCAAGCCTGGCAAGGGCGGCATCCTGCCGGGCGTCAAGGTGACCGACGAGATCGCGGCGATCCGAGGCATTCCCGCCGGCCATGACTCGATCTCGCCGAACCGCCACACCGATATCGCCAGCACCAGCGAGCTGCTCGACCGCATCGCCCATATCCGCGAGGTGACCGGCAAGCCGGTCGGCTTCAAGTGCGTGATCGGCGCCTATGGCTGGCTCGATGCGCTGTTCGAGGAGGTCGCGCGGCGGGGGCCCGACAGCGCCCCGGACTTCATCACCGTCGATTCCGGCGACGGCGGCACCGGCGCGGCGCCGCTGCCGCTGATCGACAATGTCGGCCTGCCGATCCGCGAATCGCTGCCGATGGTCGACGACATCCGCAAGCGTCACGGCATGAAGGACCGCGTTCGGCTGATCGCCTCCGGCAAGTTCGTGACGCCGTCCGGCGTCGCCTGGGCGCTCTGCGCCGGGGCGGATTTCGTCGTCGCGGCGCGCGGTTTCATGTTCGCGCTTGGCTGCATCCAGTCGCTGAAATGCAACAGGAACACCTGCCCGACCGGCATCACCACCCACAATCCCCGCCTGCAGCGCGGCCTCAACCCGGTCGACAAGGGCGAAAGGGTAGCGAATTACTGCACCAGCATGCGCCACGAGGTCGAGGTCATCGCCCATTCCTGCGGCGTCCCCGAGCCACGGCGGCTGCGGCGTTTCCATGTCCGGATCGTCGAAGGCGACGGCCGCTCGATCCCCTTCAACGAGCTCTATCCGAGCCCGGACGAAACCGACAACGACCCGGCCGCCGCGATCAGGGCGGGCAGGTCCGAATCCACCGCGCGCGCCCCGGTCCAGCCCGGCGATATTGCGGTGCCGGCACAGGCCTGAGCACCCCCTCAGGACGCGCAGTCGACGGCCTGCGGCCGAGCCTCGCCGAAGTTCGGGTAATAGTAGGTGGTAAGTCCCGTGAAGAGCCGGCGGAGCGGTCCGGTCTCGACCTCGTGGTCGATCAGGGCGGCTATGTAGTCGGGCTCCCGATAGTAGATCGCATAGTTCAGTGCCCCCTCCCCGTAGGCGTTCAGGGCATTGATGTCGGCGCCGCGCGCGATCAGCCCGCCGAAGAAGGTCGGCCGCTCCTCCTGGATGGCGACCATCAGCGGGGTCAGCCCCGCGCCCGAACGATTGTCGATGTCGGCGCCGGCATCCAGCAGCGCGTTTGCGACGTCCCATCCCGCGCGGCAACTGCGGACGGCGGCCGAAAGCGCCGAGTAACCATGACCGTTGACCCAGTCGGCGTCGGCGCCGGCGTCAAGCAGCAGCGTCACCACCGGCAGGTCGCCGCGGATTGCAGCGAGCATCAGCGCCGACGAGTCGTAGACGGGGAAGACCTCGTTGGGGTCGGAGCCGGAGGCAAGCGCGGCACGGACTTCCGCGGCGTCTCCAGACAGGATGGCGGCCTCGAGCGAAACAGCCGCCCGGGCCGCTCCCGGCAACGATGCGGCGATCAGCCCGGCAGCCAGGATTGCGTGGATATTCCGGATCGACATGATGCACCTCCTCCTTCGGCGGCGGCATCCGTTCCGGACGTCGACGCCACGACGGGCGCGCCGGCTCAACGGCCGGGAAAGACCTCCCACGGCACCGGGTAGAGCCGTCCCCACTCCAGCCAGGGAACGTCGGTCGCGCCGAGTCTGTATTCGTAGACCAGCCAGCCGGCGGGCGTCTCGCGCAGCAGGGCATAGACCTGATCGTCGAACATGCCTTCGTCGACCGCGGCCTGATAGCGGGTATAGACATAGAAGATCTCGCCGCCACCGGGCCGCTGAGGCGTGACGTAGGCGAAAGCCCATTCCCCGATTACCCGCAGGTCCTCCACGACGAACTCGACCGGGGCGCCGACCTCTGCCTCGACCATCGGCCGCAGCCCGTCGAGGATGGCCGCCCTGAGGGGCGAGCCGCGCGGCGGAGTCGTCACCTCCGCGCGGACGCTGCCGGCCGTCGCCGACACGACGAGAATGGCCATCAGCGCGGCAGCCGCGCCGGTCGGTGTGCGAAACCGCAAGAAACGATAAAACATCGCTGGCTTCCGCATTGACACGCCGCTTGCGGCCCTTCAACGCTCTACTTATATACCGCGAGAACCCGCGCGTCCCGAGGGAATCAACCTCGCCGGATCGCGTGTATCACGCCAGGGGACCGGACTGCTCTCGGAGATCGGTCAGAATCGAATCCGAGGGTCGGGGGCCTCGAAAGGACCCGGCCGGTCTGCCGAAAGGAGATGGGAAGTATGGCTAAAGTTATTGGAATCGACCTCGGCACGACAAATTCCTGCGTCGCCGTCA
>JAGRKY010000158.1 GCA_020442095.1 Bauldia sp. | reverse complement strand
TCGGCGCGACGCCGGTGACGATGCCCGTGCCGGACCTGCCGCAGTCGCTCAGCACCAATGTCGTCGACGGCGCGCTGATCCCCTGGGAGATCATCCCGGCGCTGAAGCTCCAGGACGTCACCAAGTATGACATCGAGGGGCCGGACAATCAGCGCTTCGGCACGACCACCTTCCAGGTGACGATGAACAAGGACACCTGGGACTCGCTCCCCGACGACCTCAAGGAGGTCTTCAACAAGAATTCCGGCGAGGAATGGCTGAAGACGATCGGGCAGGTGTGGCGCGATTCCGACAACGGCGGCATCAAGGTCGCGACCGGGGCCGGCAACGAGCATATCGTACTGAGCGAGGACGAGATGGCCGAGTTCAACACGACGCTTGCGCCGGTGGTTGACGCCTGGGTGGCGGAGCGTACCGCGCAGGGGATCGACGCCCAGGCGCTGGTCGACGCGGCGCGCGCGGCGATCGCCAAGTACAGCGCGAAGTGAGCTTCGCCTACGACAGCGACCGGGAAGGGGCCTCCGGGCCCCGCCCATCCGCCCCGGGACGGCTTGTCCGCTCGGTGATCCGCTACTGGGCCCTGCTCGGCGGGTTGATCATCGCCGGGCTGGTGCTCCTGACCGCCGCCAGCGCGATCTCCAACCTGATCTGGGACAAGCCGATTCCGGGCGACTACGAGCTCACCAAGCACTTCATCGCGATCGCCATCTTCACCTTCCTTCCCTATTGCCAGCTGACCGGCGCGAACGTCACCGTGGACATCTTCACCGAGGGGATGAGCGCGCGGGCGCGGTCGGCGATGGTCGCCTTCGCCTCGCTCTTCGCCATCGCCTTCTCGCTGCTGCTCTTGCGCCAGATGTCGCTCGGCTTCGAGGATTACCTTCGCTATCCGGAGACCACGGCGACGCTCGGCTTGCCGCTGTGGACCGCCTTTCCGCCGATTCTGTTCTCCCTGGTTCTGCTCCTCGCCGCCGCGGTCATCACCCTGGTCGAAGGCTGGCGCGGCTTTCGCGACGGGGCGGCCGGGACGTCGGCGACGGCCGAATAGGGCGGGGCGGGGATGGACGCCAGCTTCGCCATCGGCCTCGCCGGCCTCGCCGTCCTCCTGGCCCTGATCGCGATCCGCGTCCCGATCGCCTACACCATGATCCTTGTCGGGGTGGTCGGGACCACCCTGCAATCCGGTCCGAAGGTGGTGCTCTACCAGCTCAAGGACCTCGCCTATTCGCAGTTCTCGATCTACGACCTGTCGGTGCTGCCGATGTTCATCCTGATGGGAGGGCTCGCGGCGCGCTGCGGGTTGAGCCGCGACCTTTTCCGGGCGGCCAACGCCTGGCTCGGACGGCTGAACGGCGGCGTCGCGATGGCGGCGGTCGCCGCCTGCGGCGGTTTCGGGGCGGTCTGCGGGTCGTCGACGGCGACCGCCTCGACCATGGCCCAGGTCGCGCTGCCGGAGTTGCGCCGCTATTCCTATTCGCCAGCGCTGGCGACGGGGACGATCGCCGCCGGCGGCACGCTCGGCATCCTCATTCCGCCGTCGGTGGTGCTGATCGTCTACGCGATCATCGTCGAGGCGAATGTCGTCACCCTGTTCGCGGCGGCGCTGATCCCCGGCCTCCTCGCAGTCGTGATGTTCCTCATAACCGTCGCCATCTATGTCCGTTTCGTGCCGGGCGCCGGGCCGCGCGGCGAGGCGGTCTCCCGCCAGGAATTCGTTTCGGCGACAATTGGCGTGCTGCCGATCCTGATCATCTTTGTGATCGTCGTTGGCGGCATCTATCGCGGCCTCTACAACCCGACGCCGGCCGGCGCTATCGGCGTCTTCCTCGTCGCGCTCTACGGTTTCGCACGGCGGCGCCTGTCGATCCGCGACACCGTCGATTCGCTGCTCGAGACGGCGCGGACGAGCGGCATGATCTTCCTGATCCTCCTCGGCGCGGCGCTTCTGTCGATCTTCATGTCGCGGGCGGGCGTCCCGCAGGCCGCGGCGGAACTGCTTCAGAACAGCGGCCTGCCGCCGATGGCGATCCTGGCGCTGATCGTCGTCATCTTCATCATCCTCGGCATGCTGATGGACAGCCTGTCGATGATCATCCTGGCGATCCCCTTCTTCTGGCCGGTGGTCGTCGATCTCGATTTCGGCATGCCGGTCGACGACCTGAAGATCTGGTTCGGCATCATTGCCCTGATCGTCGTCGAGCTCGGCCTGATCACGCCGCCGGTCGGCCTCAACGTCTTCATCATCAACGCCCAGGCGAGGGACATCCCGATGCGCGAAACCTTCAAGGGCGTCATGCCCTTTTTCGCGTCGGAGATCGTGCGGGTGGTCCTGCTGATGGCGGTCCCGGCGATAACCCTCTGGCTGCCGCATCTCCTCAGGGGATAGGAGCCTTCTTTTTCTGCACCGACTATTCTTGCTTTCGGGGCGAACCGCGGTAGTTTCGTTCCGGAAACAGATCGGTATGTCTCGGGCGATCGGCCAGCCATACAGTCGCGAACGGATAGGTACGGAATGTCCAGTCTTCGAAGGTTTGCGGTCGCGGGCATGGTCCTGCTGTCGACGATGTTCTTCGCCACCGTTGCATCGGCGGGTATCGTCGTTTCGATCGACAAGAGCGCGCAGAGGATGACCGTCACGGTCGACGGCGTCCAGAAATACGTCTGGCCGGTCTCGACGGGCGGCAAGGGCTACACGACGCCGAGCGGAAGCTACCAGCCGTTCCGGATGGAAGAAGAGCATTATTCCGAGGAATGGGACGACGCGCCCATGCCGCATTCGATCTTCTTCACCCAGCAGGGCCATGCCATTCACGGCAGCCTGGCGACCCGCAATCTCGGACGCCCGGTGTCGCATGGCTGCGTGAGGCTGTCGCCCGCCAACGCGACCACGCTCTACAATCTGGTCGAAAAGCGCGGCATCTACTCTACCAGGATCATTATCCAGGATCGGGTGCCGTCCGCGAAGGTCGCGACCAATTCCCCGATCAACAAGAAGAACGGCAAGAAGAGCAAGTCGAAGATGTCGTCTTCGCCGCTCTGGAAGCTCTACGAGTAAGCGTCCGGGGCGGAATATCCGCAGGCTCTTCTGCCGGCGCGCCCGAAGGATTAAGCTCCGCCGCATGACAGGTTGAGGAGTCGGCCGCCCCGGTGCGGCCGGCGGGCGGGCGCATGTGCGGGCCCCCGTTTCGTCGATCGCTTGGAGGCAGGCAGGCTATCATGCATTTCACCGTCGCATTCGACCGTCCGGACCAGGATGAACCCGGCAGCGGTCCGGTCCGGGTCGGATGGTTCCTCAATGACGACGACAAGCCGGGCGTCGTGTTCACCCCGCCGGAGCGCGTGCGCTCGGTGGAGATGAGCAAGAGCCATGCGAAATCCGCGTCGCGCTGCCCGGCGGTGATCAATCTCGAGAGCCGCTACTTCCTGATCCGGTGCCCGTTCGACCTGCACCTCCAGTTCGTCCGCTCGCCGGAAGGCAAGCCGCTGGTTCGCAATGCGCTTGGCGAGAAGAGCCCGGTCCGGCCGAAGAAGCTGAGCGAGCATCTCCACGTCGTCGGCGAAGCCGAGTGGCGCTACAAGGACAGGCCGACGATCCAGGTCTCCC
This sequence comes from Bauldia sp., assembly GCA_020442095.1. Next base: position 7,218 of record JAGRKY010000158.1, on the reverse strand, counting down.
TGCCGTATGTCTTCGTCGCCGACGAGCCGGTCTATATCTCCCAGGTCGCGCCGTTCATGCACTACCGGCCGGAGCCGCTGCCCGGGACGATCTTCGGCGGACGTTTCCCGATCAACGTCTGGCCGCGGCCGCTGATGTGGGCCTTCGAGTGGCACGAGCCGTCGAAGGACATCATCCTGCAGCGCGGCGAGCCGCTGTTCTACGTCATGTTCGAGACCGAGCCGGCGGATCGTGCGGTCCAGGTCTTCGAGGCTGAGAAGACGCCGGAGTTGCAGGCCTATCTCGGCCATATCTCCGGCGCGGTGAACTACGTCAACCAGACCTTCTCGCTGTTCAAGGAGGCCGAGGCGCACCGGCCCGCGAAGCTGGTGAAGCCGAGGGAAATCTGAGCAGGCCGCCAGCCCGCCGATCGGCCCGGTGCGCCGGGTCCGGCCCGTCGAAAATCAGGAAGACGAAGACTGCCCATGAGTAGCGAGCCGGCCGGATCCGAACCGCTCCATCACCACACGAGGCAAATGGAGGGGCGCGATCCGCACGAGGCGCATCGCGCCGCGACGCCGCTGGAGCTGCTTTTCGACCTGACTTTCGTCACCAGTTTCGCCTTCGCAGCCGCCCAATATGCCCATGCGCTGGGCGAGGGGCATTTCAGCGTCGCCCTGATCGGCTTCGGCTTCGCGAGCTTCGCGATCGGCTGGGCCTGGGTGAATTTCTCGTGGTTCGCCTCGGCCTATGACACCGACGATTGGGTCTATCGCATCGCGACCATGGTCCAGATGATCGGCGTCCTCGTCCTGGCGATCGGCCTGCCGCGAATGTTCGCCTCGATCGAGCACGGCAACCATCTCGACAACTCGATCATAGTGGCCGGCTACGTGATCATGCGGGTCGCCATGGTCTTCCAGTGGCTGCGCGCCGCCCGCCAGAACCCGTCGCGGCGGCGCACCTGCCTGACCTATGCCGTATCGATCGCGGTGGCGCAGGTCGGGTGGGTCGCGCTCGCCGTGGCGGATCTGACCATCGGACCGATGTTCATCTTCGTCGCCATCCTCGTCCTGGTGGAGCTGACCGGGCCGGTCATCGCCGAGCGGCGGGACGGCGGCACGCCATGGCATGCCCATCACATTGCGGAGCGCTACGGCCTGTTCGCCATCATCGCGCTCGGCGAGGGGGTGGTCGGGACGGTCGCCGCATTGTCGGCGGTGATCGACGAGCAGGGGTGGACGCTGGATGCCGGACTGGTCTGCGTCGCCGGTACGGGGCTGACCTTCGGCATGTGGTGGGTCTATTTCCTTCTCCCATCCGGCCGGATCCTCCAGGTCCACCGGGGCCGCGCCTTCGTCTGGGGCTACACCCAGCTGATCGTCGTCACGTCGATCGTGGCGACCGGGGCGGGGCTGCATGTCGCCGCCTATTACATCGAGCAGGCATCGCATATCGGCGCGGTGGCGACGGTCCTGACCGTGGCGGTGCCGGTCTCGGTCTTCATCGCCGCGACCTATGCGCTCTATACCTACATGGTCGGCAGGTTCGATCCCTTCCACACCTGGCTGCTGGCCGGGACGGCCGTCGTCGTTGCGGCTTCCATCCTCGCCGCGCTCCTCGGCGTCGACATGGCGATCTGCCTGATCGTCCTGATGTTCGCGCCGGTGGTCACGGTCGTCGGCTACGAGGCGCTCGGATACCGCCACCAGTCTGAAATACTGGCCGGCGATGGAGATGGGGTCGAGGCGGATTAGTCGCCCGGCAACGAGGCGGACCGCTTGCCGCATCGCGGTTCACGGCAGGAACCGCGAAGACCGTGTCGCCGGGCGTATGACGCTAGTTGTGGATATAACCCGGGGGATAGGGCTTGCCGCAGAGCCACACATAGGCGTGGTCCTTCTGGCTCCACATCATGCAGTTGGGGAAATCCTCGGGGTTCTGGGTTCCACCGACCCAGCCTCGTCCACCGCCGCCGAAGGAAGAACCACCAGCCCCGCCGCCGCGGGCGAATGCCAAGGGTGTGACCGCGACCGAGGCGACAGCCACGATGGCGACGGTTGCAGCTAGTTTACGCATCAATGCCTCCAAGACTTGTGTCGGACGATAGCTGGGAACCGGGGCGCTTTCCGACAAGGGGACCCGAATGCTCATAAGGTCGCAGCCGCCGCCTGAGGGTGTCCAGCGGCCCATTGCCCGATCGATGTCCCCGGCGACGCCGCGAGCGGGGGGGCATGCGGCGAAGCCGTCACGATCCTCACCCCATGCCGGGGCCGTCGGCTTCGGCTATCGGTGCCCGGCCGCGGTCTCGCCGCGAACGCTCGTTGGGCTTTCGCCGAAGCGGAGGCGGAATTGCCGTGTGAAGTGCGACAGGTCCGAGAAACCGGAGTCAAAGGCGATGTCGGTCACGCGGAGGGAATCATTCGCGGGGTCGGCGAGCAGGGCGCGAGCGTGGTCGAGCCGCAATTTCTTCAGCTCTTCGCCGAATCGGGTGCCGTCCTCCTCAAGGATCGCCTGAAGATACCGAACTGAAATGCCGAGTTGGCTGGCGCAGGTGCCGACGTCGTAGCCGGGATCGGTGAAATGGGCCGCCATGTGCACGCGGGCCGCGGCGGCGCGCGCCGCGCGCAGGCCCTCTCCGCCGACGGGCGAACGCGGCGAAGCGTCCGGCGTCGTGATCGCGATCGCGGCGATTTCCGCGAGGTGGCGGCCGGCGACATCCGCGACATGCGGGGAGACCTCCCCGTCGCCGCGATTGAGCGTCGACAGGTAGGCGCGGATCAGGTCGAAGGCGAGGCGCGACGGCCGGATGGTGAGCCCCCTCCTGAGGTTGACGTCTGGCGCAAGGGACTCGATGAGTTCCGGCGCAATCCGGATGGTCAGGAAGGTGCCGCCCGATGCGGTACCGAACCAGCCGATCCGGTCAGACACCATGACCGTGGCCTCGCCGCGGCCGACCGATACATCCTTGCCGCTCTGTTCACCGCCGAACCGTCCGGCGAGGGGAAACACCAGACCGAGCCGGTCGTCTCCATCGTCGATCAGGCCCCGGGTCCGGAGGACGCGGTAAGGCGTGCTCTGGATCACCGCGACCCGGGCGCCGCCATAGGACTCGGCATGCATCTTGAGCCGGAAGGGTGCGTCGGAAGGAACCTCCAGCGCGACCTTGAGCGCCTTGCGCCCGTATTCCTCGCTGGCGAACCCCAACCGGTCGCGTTCGGCGAGGCCGGCGCTGTCGAACACGACGGGAAGATGCCCGAACAGATTCACCGCCTGACCCCGTGCTGAAAGGCGCGTGCTGCAATCATTACCTGTGATCCGCGGTGCAGGCAACGTGTGCGTTTTTGGACAAGTCCGCAGTGCGCGGACCGCCAAGACAAGCCCGAAGCTGCTCCATAGCCTTTTCTGCCGAGCCCAGGCCTCGCGGATTCCGCAGCGCGACCGCAAAGGCAGGAAACGAACGATGGCAGTCAATTTCTCGCCTGTAGGCAGCGAGTTCCAGGCAACCGGACTGATTATTCGTGGCGAGGTCAGTCCCAATGCGACCGTCCTGACGGACGGACGCTGGGCGGTCGCCTATCAATACAACTATAACGACACCGACAGGGATATTCGACTCCAGTTTCTGAATCCGGATGGCTCGCTTGCCGGGAGCAGCCTTGGAATCGATCTGGACAGTGGTTACCAGATCGAGCCGGTCGTTGTTCCGCGGCTTGACGGCGGGGCCGCCGTGATCTGGCGCGACTATAATGGCTATTTCAACGGCAATCCGGTTACCGACGTCATCGAGCTCAGGCTGGTCAGCGCCACCGGTCAGTTGTCGGCGCCGCTGTTGTTTTCGGGCGATGCCGACGTGCCTTATACGTCTCCCGATGCCGCGACGTTGACCAACGGCCAGGTGGCGGTCGTGTTCGAGGAAAACTACTCGAACAATACCGACCTGGTCATTCGGGTCCTTGACGCCGCCGGCACTGGGTTTCCGACCTCCAAGGTGATCGACGGCACCTCCCACGATTCGACCTCACCGGTGATCGCGGCCTCCGGCACCAAAGCCCTGATCGCCTACGTGGACAACGACACCACGATTCGGACGAAGCTGTTCGACAGCGTGGCCCAGTCGCTCGAATCCGATCCGGATGTCCTCGGCAGGGCGGTTGGAAGCGCCGCTTTCGTTTCGCATCCGGACGTCGCCGCGCTCAAGGATGGGCGCTACGTCGTCGTGTGGGAAAACGACTCGAATAGCGGTGTCCAGGGACGCTTTGTCGACGCGGCCGGCAATCCGATCGGATCGGTGTTCACGATCGCCAACAACGCCGGGGCCAATCGGAATCCGAAAGTCGCCGCGTTGCCGGATGGTGGCTTCATCGTATCCTGGGATAACAACGGCGGGGTGATCGCGCCGGAGGATGGTGTTGACTTGGCGGTTCTTGCTCGCCGGTTCGACGCTTCCGGAGCGGCAGCCGGGGATCTGTTTCTCGTCAACACCGGTGACCCGAACGCGCACGAATACCAACAGACGGTCGCGGTGAACCAGAGCACGGGCAGGACCCTTATGGTCTGGACCGACTTACACAGCTTCACCGGGACCGGACAGGACAGCGACCCTCCCGGCATCCGCGGGCACATCTTCCGGCCCACCACGGACGTGGTCAACGGCACCGCCGGGGACGACAAGATCACTACCTATAGCCTCGGCGAGCATATCAACGGGCTTTCCGGCAACGACACGATCTACGGCAGGGCCGGCAATGACACGATCGACGGTGGGCCTGGCAGCGATCTTCTTTTCGGCGAAGCCGGTAACGACTTCCTCGGCGGTGGAGATGGGGCGGACACGGAGAATGGCGGCCCCGGCAACGATCTGCTGGATGGCGGCCCCGGCAATGATACCCTGACCGGCGGTCCCGGCGCCGATCGCTTCGAGTTCAGCACCTCGCTCAAGCCGAAGGGCGCCAACATCGACACGATCGTCGACTTCTCGGCGCCGGACGACACGATCCTTCTCGACAATGCGATCTTCCGGAAGCTGAAGATAGAGGGGCCCCTCAAGGCGAAATTCTTCGAGGTCGGGAAGAAGGCGAAGAGCAAGAAGGACTTCATCATCTACAACCAGAAGAACGGTGACCTCATCTACGACAAGAACGGCAGCAAGAAGGGCGGCGTGTTCCATTTCGCCAAGCTCGAGGACAGCCCGCACGACCTGAGCGCCGCGGATTTCCTGGTGATCTGACGTCGACCAGGACCACGCGGCAGCGGTGAGCCGGACGTCACGCGCCTGACCGGACCGCCAGGGCAAACGGGTTCAATCGCCGCTCCGTAGGATGATGACGTTTCGCTGCTTCGTCCGCATTGCCAGCAGGGAGTCAGCGCTGGCCGGAAACAATTACGTTGCCTCGATACGGGTCGATCGGGCGAAAGCAATCCAGAGCGCGACGACCATCAGAATCCCGGCCAGGATGAAGGTCAGCCGCATCCCGCCTGTGATGGCCGCGGCAGAGGCATCCGAGAAGTCGCTCGTGCCGACCCCGAATGCGAAGACGGCGCCCATGGCCGATGCACCGCCGATCAGGCCGAGGTTCCGCGAAAGGTTCAGCAGCCCGGAGACGACGCCGCGCCGCTCCTTCGGAATCTCCGCCATCACGGTCGTGTTGTTCGCGGCCTGAAAGAGCTGGTAGCCCGGCGTGAGGATCGCGACAGCCGCGACATATCCACCGAGGCCGAAGGCATCGGGCAGGATCGACAGGGAGAACGCTCCCACGGCCAGCATTGTCAGCCCGAGGACGAGAACGCGGCGCGGCCCCCATTTGTCGACCGCCTGGCCGGACGGGACGCCGGTCAGGATCGAGATCGCCGGGCCGACCGACATCACCAGGCCGACCAGCAGGTCGGTGAGGCCGAGGCCCAGGGCGAGATAGAACGGTCCAACGACAAGCGTCGTCATCATGACAGCGGCGACCAGAAGATTGATTGAGAGATTGGGCAGCAGTCCGCTGCCGCGAAGGACGCCGAAATCCAGCATCGGCGATTTCGATCTGGCGTCGGCGCGCGGCAGCGAGGCGGAGGCCAGGATCAGGGCGAGCAGGGCGAGCGGAAGCTGGACCAGGAAGACACCGCGCCAGCCGGTGGTTGCGATCAGAAAGCCACCGATCGAGGGGCCGAGCGCGGTTCCCAATGCCGACATCGTGCCGAGCATTCCCATTGCCCGGCCGATCCGGTCTTCGCCGCTCGTCTCGCGGACGAGGGCGATGGTCAGGGTCATCAGGAAGGCGGCGCCGATGCCCTGGAGCGCCCGTGCCGCGATCAGGAATCCAAGATCGGGCGCGACGCCGCAGAGCAGGGAGGCGACGGAAAACAGGCCAAGTCCCGCCAGATGCATGCGCTTCAGGCCATGGATGTCGCCGAGCCGACCGACGAAAACGACCAGGATCGTCAGGGTAGCCAGATAGGCGATGACGACCCATTGGACCTGATGGAAGGGCGCGGAGAAGGCCTTCGATAGCGCGGGCAGGGCGATATTGGCGATGCTGGTTCCCAGCGACGCCAGCAGCATCGAAAGCCCGAGGGCCACCAGGACGGTCCACTGGTCGCCTGTTCCCCGAAGAGGTGAACGCACCTTTGCCATATCCATCGCTCCACTTGACCTGAAGGGCTGCGGCGCGGCACCCTACGAACTCAAGTCAACTTGAGGTCAAGCATGCGATTTCTGGATATCGGCGAGGTGTCGGAACGAGCCGGCATCCGCCCGTCGGCGCTGCGTTACTACGAGGAGATCGGCCTGATCGCCTCGACTGGCCGCAATGGCCTGAGACGTCAGTTTCCGCCCGAGGTGCTGCTGCAGCTCAAGCTGGTTGCGATGGGAAAGGCCGCGGGTTTCTCGCTCGACGAGATTTCCGGCATGTTCCGCAGGGACGGGGAGCCTGACCTGCCGCGCGCGGTCCTGCACGAGAAGGCAAACGAACTCGACCGGCATATCCGCGAGATGACGGCGCTCCGCGACACGTTGCGCCATGTCGCCGATTGCCCGGCCCCGTCCCACATGGAATGCGCGACATTCCGGCGTCTCGTCGATGCCGCCGGGCGACGCAGCAGACGGCAGGCGCGGGCGGCCCGCCCGGCGAAGTCGGCGCGATCATAGGGTCGCGGCCGCGCCCTCCGCCGCGCCGGCGTTTCGCATGAAGCGGCCGGGAGGGATCCCGGCATGGCGGCTGAAGGCCGTGCTGAAGGTGCTGGCCGAGCCGT
>JAGRKY010000157.1 GCA_020442095.1 Bauldia sp. | reverse complement strand
GATCGGATAGCGCGCGACCCAGTCGAGCAGCAGCGCGATCATCGCGTCGCTGTCGAGGTCGCGCGAATCCCGGGCGAGCCGGTAGCGGCCGTCCTTGCCGAACTCGGAGGCCGCGACGTCGAGCGATATCGCGACGTCCTCGCCGGGCCTCAGCCCCGCCCGCTCGATCGCCTCGACCGTCATGCCGAGCGCTTCCTCGTTGGTGTCGAAGGCGGGCCAGTAGCCGCCCTCGTCGGCGACGCCCATCAGCTTGCCCTGCTCACCAAGAATCGCCCCGGCCGCGCGATAGACCTCGGCCGTCATGTCGAGCGCGTCGGCGAAGGTCGCGGCACCGACCGCGACCACCATGAAGTCCTGGACGTCGACCCGGCGGGCAGCATGGGCGCCACCGCCGAAGAGCTGGATCTCCGGCAGGGGCAGCGCGACAGGCCGGTCGCCGGCCAGCGACTTCCACAGCGGCACGCCCGCGGCCGCCGCCCGCGCATGGGCGACCGCGAGCGAGACGGCGATCGTCGCATTGCCGCCGAGCCGCGACTTGTTCCCGGTCCCGTCCAACGCAATCAAGGTGTTATCGACATTTTCCTGATCCTCTGAATCAAGCCCGGCGAGCACCCTGGCGATCTCGCCATTGACCTCGGCGACGGCATTAGCGACGTCGAGCCCGCCAAAGGCGGCGCCACCGTCGCGGCGGTCGAGCGCCTCGCCCGTCCCGGTCGATGCGCCCGCCGGCGCGATGGCGCGCCCGACCGCGCCGCCTTCCAGCGTCACCTCCGCCTCGACCGTCGGCCGGCCGCGCGAGTCCCATACCCGCCGTCCGTGGACCGACGCGATCTTCGTCTCCGTCAAACTGTCATCTCCCCTTTCCAGGCATCCCGTACCGCGTCGAGCGTCGCGGGCGCCGTCTCGACCAACGGGATCGCGACGCGCCGCACGCGCTCGCGCGTCGCTTCGTCGGTGACATATTCCACCGGCGACTTGCCGTCGACACGGGCGAGCAGCAGCGCCGGCAAGAGCGACGCGGCACGACCCTCCACCTCGGCCACCGGCTCCCAGTCGACGCCGGCCCGATACGCCGCGCAGAAGGCGTCGAAGGCGGCGATCAGCTCGCCGGTCGCCTGCGGTGCCGCCAGGCATTTCAGCAGCAGGTGGTTGACGCAGAAGGCGATGTCGAAGGCGGGGTCGCCATACCAGGCGCATTCCGCGTCAAGCAGCACCGGCGCCTTGCCCGGGCCGATCATGATGTTCTTCGGGCTGACGTCGCCATGGACCAGCGCCCTGCGGGTCGCCGCGGTCCGGTCGGCGAGCGCGTTGAGCCGCTGGCCAAGCGCCGGGTGCCTCGTGCCCGTCGCGCGGAGGTAGGGCTCGAGCCGCAGCGCCTCGAACAGGTCGCCGGTCGGAAACGCCGCCTCGATCTCCGGGTCGCCCGCCGTCGCGGCATGGAGCGCGGCGAGCTTGCCGGCGAAGATCGCGGCGAAGTCCCGGTCGACCCGCCCCGCCATCAGCTCCGCCTTCCACAGCCGGTACCCGGCCGGGTCGAGCCACGCCATGGCGAAGAACATCGCCTCGTCATCATGGGCGAGGACGCGCGGCGCGAAGCCCGGCACCCGCGCGTCGACCGTCGCGTACCAGAGCCGCTCGTAGCGATTGCGCTCGACCGGGGCGAACCAGTCCTGCTCGACCGCGAGCCGCGCCATGGCCCGCTTGACGCAGAAGGTCTCGGCACCGGCCGTCACCTTCCATATGTCGGAGGAGACGCCGCCGGTCAGCCGCTCGGCCGTTACCGGGACGCCGGCCGGGATCAGCCCCATCTTCCGCAGCCGCGCTTCGATCGCGTCGGGCAGGCTCATGGTCCGGGCTCCGTCGCCGATTTCAGGACGACCCATCGCCCGGCTTTTCCTCCGCCACGCCGCGGATGCGCTGGTAAAGCCGGAAGACCGAGGAATCGTCGTCCCGGCCCATCCCCGCCGCCGAGGTCATGACGAAGGACTGGAGCGCCGTGCCGGCCAGCGGCACCGGGATCTTCTCGGCCCGCGCGATATCGAGGACGATGCCGAGATCCTTGACGAAGATGTCGACGGCGCTCTTCGGCGAATAGTCGTTGTCGAGGATGTGCGGCACGCGGTTCTCGAACATCCACGAATTGCCGGCCGAGCGGGTGATCACCTCGAAGACCTTGTTGGCATCGAGGTCGTGGGCGGCGGCGAAGGCCATCGCCTCGCAGGCCGCCGCGATATGGACGCCGGCGAGAAGCTGGTTGACGATCTTCAGGCTCGCCGCGGTGCCGACCTCGGGCCCGAGCGGAAAGACCGTCGCCGCCATCGCGTCGACCACCGCCTCGGCCGCCGCCATGGCCGCATCGCTGCCGGAGACGAGGACGGTCAGCTCGCCGCTCATCGCCCGCTGCGCGCCGCCGCTGATCGGAGCGTCGAGATAGTGCCGGCCGGTCGCCTCCAGCCGCTTCGCCAGCGCCCTGGCGATCGACGGCGCCATGGTCGCCGAGGAGATGAAGACCGCCCCCTCCGCCATGGTCGCGGCGCAGCCGCCTTCGCCGAAGAGCACCGCCTCGGTCTGCTCGGCGTTGAGGACGACCGAGACCACAGCGTCGGCGCCCGCTGCCGCCTCGCCCGGTGTCGCAGCACCCAGCCCGCCCTCGGCGACGAAGCGTTCGACCGCCTCCTGCCGCACGTCGAAGCCTGCGACCGCGTAGCCGGCGCGCTTCAGCGACACGGCCATGCCATAGCCCATGGACCCCAGGCCGATCACCGCCACGCGGCGGGAGGGGCCGGAACTCGCTTGTGCATTCATTCCCTTACTCGTGATTGCCGCCCGCGACCGAAGCCGCCGGGACGCGATTGCATATCCGATTCCGGGACCGCTGTCAGACGGCCCCGGGTCCTTCCCGTCAGCGATCGAGGCCGAGGGCGCGGTTGACCGCGGCCGTATCGGCACCCTGGTCGATGAAGTCGTCGAAATTCGACTCGCTCACCCTGATTATGTGATCGGCGATGAACGGCGCGCCCTCGCGGGCGCCGTCGTCGCGGTTCTTGATCGCGCATTCCCATTCGAGCACCGCCCAGCTGTCATAGCCGTGGACGGAGAGCTGGGTGAAGATCGCCGCGAAGTCGATGTCGCCGTCACCGAGCGAGCGGAACCGGCCGGCGCGCTCCGGCCAGTCCGAATAGCCCGAATAGACGCCCTGCTTCGGCGTCGAGCGAAGCTCGGCATCCTTGACGTGAAACGCCTTGATCCGCTCGTGATAGACGTCGATGAAGCCGACATAGTCGAGGTTCTGCAGCCGGAAGTGCGACGGGTCGTAGTTGATGCAGCAGCGCGGGTGGCCGTCGAGCAGGTCGAGGAAGCGCTCGAAGCTGGTGCCGTCGAAGAGATCCTCGCTCGGGTGCAGCTCGAAACAGGCGTCGACGCCCATCTCGTCATGCAGGTCGAGGATCGGCCGCCATCGGTTCGCCAGTTCGGTGAAAGCCGCCTCGATCAGCCCGGCCGGACGCGGCGGCCAGGGATAGAGGAACGGCCAGGCGAGCGACCCCGAGAAGGTGACATGCGCGTCGAGGCCGAGGTTGCGGCTGGCGCGGGCGCCGAGCTTGACCTGCTCGACCGCCCATTCCTGCCGCGCCTTCGGGTTGCCCCTGACCTCCGGCGCGGCGAAGGCGTCGAGCGCGTCGTCATAGGCCGGGTTGACCGCGACGCACTGGCCCTGGAGATGGGTGGCGAGTTCGGTGATCTCGACACCGTGGCTCGCCGCGGTCCCCTTCAGCTCGTCGCAATAGTCCTTGCTCTCGGCCGCCTTCTTCAGGTCGATCAGCCGGCCGTCCCAGGCGGCGATCTGGACGCCCTTGTAGCCGAGCGACGCCGCCCAGCCGCAGATCGCGTCGAAGGAGTGGAACGGCGCATCGTCGCCGACGAACTGGGCGAGGAATATCCCCGGCCCCTTGATGGTCTTCATTGTCGTTTCCTCCCGATACCCGTCGGCCCGCTCAGGCCTTCGCCCACTGCTCGCGCAGGAAGTCGTGGCCGAACTGGTAGACCTCGTCGGTATGCGGGAAGAAGTCGCGCCACACCCGCGTCGCCTCGGCGATGCCGGGCAGCGCCCGCCCGAAGGCCTCGATGACGTACCAGCCGTCATAGCCGCTCGACTTCAGGGCCTTGAAGGTCTCCGCCCAGGGGACGTGGCCCTTGCCCGGGGTGCCGCGGTCGTTCTCCGAGGTATGGACGTGGATGATCTGCTTGATCGTCGGGGCGATCACGCCGACCGGGTCCTTCTCCTCGATGTTGGCGTGGAAGGTGTCGTAGAGGTAGCCGTAATTCGGCTCGTCGACGCGCTTGACGATCTCGGCGGCATCGGCGGCGGTGTTGAGCGCGTAGCACTCGAAGCGGTTGAGCGGCTCGACCGCGAGCTTGATCCCGGCCCTCGCCGCGTAGCGCGCGGCCTGCTTGTGCACCTCGACGATCCCGTCGCGCTCCTCCGCGGTCGGCGGATCGCCGGAGAAGATGGCAAGCGGCTGGTAGAACGGCCCGCAGA
>JAGRKY010000156.1 GCA_020442095.1 Bauldia sp. | reverse complement strand
GCCCGGGCAATGGCAAGCTGCTGCTGCTGGCCGCCGGACAGGACCCCGCCCGGCCGGTCGAGATTCTCCATCAGGTACGGAAATAGCTCGGGCACGATTTCCGGAATCTTGCGGCCCGAGCCGTTGGCGGCGAAGCCACCCATCAGGATGTTTTCGCGGATGCTGAAGTCGGGGATGATCTGGCGCCCCTGCGGCACATAGCCGATACCCGCCTTGGCGCGCTCGTGGGTCGCTGCCCCGGTCAGCTCCTTCTCGTCGAGGAACAGCGTGCCGGTCGCCCTGTCGGTCAGGCCCATGATCGTGCGCAGCAGCGTCGTCTTGCCGACGCCGTTGCGGCCGAGCACCGCAAGGATCTTCTCGGAAGGCGCCGTCGCCGAGAGGTCGTGGAGGACCTGGCTGCGGCCGTAGAAGCTGCTGACGTTGTCGAGGGCGAGCATCAGTGGATGCCTCCGCTGCCGAGATAGGCGTCCCGGACGGCCTGGTTCGCCTCGATCTCGGCGATCGAGCCCTCGGCAAGAAGCTTGCCGAGATGCATCACGGTGATCTTCTCGGCGATCTCGCGGACGAAGGCCATGTCGTGCTCGACGACCAGCAAGGTGTGCTTACCCTTGAGCTCGCGGATGATCCGCGAGGTCTTCTGGGTCTCGACCTGGGTCATCCCGGCGGTCGGCTCATCGAGGAGGATGACCCTGGCGTCCTGGGCGATCAGCATGCCGAGTTCCAGCCACTGCATCTGCCCGTGCGACAGGTCGCCGGCGCGTTTCGACAGAACGTCGCCAAGGCCGGTCAGCTCGACGATGCCGGCCACCCGGTCGCGCTTCGCCTTGCTGAGCCCGAAGCGCAGGTTGCGCAGCACAGACGGCTCGCCGGTCGCCGCAACGCCGAGATTCTCGCGCACGCTGAGATCGCGGAACACCGCCGGTATCTGGAACTTGCGGCCGACGCCGGCCCGCGCGATCTCGTGCTCCTGGCGGTTGGTGATCTCCGTGTCATAGAGATAGACCTGACCTTCGGTCGACTTGGTCTTGCCGCTGATCAGATCCATGAGCGTCGTCTTGCCGGCGCCGTTGGCGCCGAGCAGGACCCGCAATTCTCCGTCCTCGACGATCATCGACACCCCGTCCACGGCCTTGAAGCCGCTGAACGAGACGCCGATCTTGTCGATGGTGAGGGCGGCGGCTCTTGCCATGGTCGGGTCCCTCCTATTCCGCCGGCGCCGCGGGCGAGCTCGGCTCGCGGTGCTCGTCTTCGGCCTCGGCGACGGCCTCCTTCGACCGACCGATCGGCAACCAGTCGACGAAGTCGCGGGTGAGCCCGGCCAGGCCGCGCGGCAGGAACAGCACGACCAGGATGAAGGTCAGGCCGATGATCGCCTTCCACGATTCCTGCAGCATCTCGGTCTCGCTCGCCGTCGCCTCGATCGTGTTGATCAGGATCGCGCCGACGCAGGCGCCAAGCAGCGAGTTGCGGCCGCCGACCGCCGCCCAGACCACCATCGAAATCGAGAAGGCGAGGTCCATGAAGGTCGGCGAGGCGAATTCGGCGGTGATGACGTAGAGCATTCCGGCGAGGCCGGCGATCGCCGCCGAGACCGTGAAGAAGAAGACCTGATAGGAGGCGACGTTGAAGCCGAGATACCGCGCCCGGTTGGTGTCGTCGCGGATCGCCTGGAGGATCAGCCCCGCCCGGGTCGAGACGAGCCATCGCGCAGCGAGCAGGGCTAGCACCGCGGGAATCGCGATCAGGTAATAGGTCTCGACCAGATAGGGGTCGAACTCGAAACCGTTGATCGTCAGCCAGCCGAGATCGGTCAGGCCGTTGAACCCGTTGGTGACCGGCTGGTAGTCGATGATCAGCAGCCGCACCAGCAGCACCATCGCCAGCATGATGATCGCCACATAGACGCCGGAGATGCGCAGCCGGAAGATCGCGAAACCGACCGCGGCGGCGAGCAGCGTCGGCACGAGAATCGCCATCACCACGCCGAACCATTGCGCCTGGAAGGGCAGCCACAGGAAGGATGCGCCGTTGATGCAACACAGATCCGTCGGCGCGCCCGGCTCGGCGTTCCACAGCATGAAGTCCGGCACCGGCGTGTCCGAGCCCTGCTGCAGCGAGGTGTAGCTCTGCAGCTTGAGGGACATGGCGACCATGTAGGCGCCGAGCCCGAAGAACAGCCCCTGGCCGAGGTTGAGGATGCCGGCATAGCCCCAGCTCAGCGCGATGGCGACGCCGAGCATGCCGTAGACGAGATATTTGGCGAAGCGATTCAGCCAGAACTCGTCCATCACCGTCGGCAGGATGATCAGCACGACGACGATGAAGACGCCGTAGGCGAGAATTTCGGCAATGCCCTGCTTGCTGAGCGCGTGGCGAAACATCGCTTACCGATCCTTGAACGAGAACAACCCGCGCGGGCGCCACATGATGATGAGGATGACCAGGCCGAAGACCACGGCGCGGGCGAAGATGTCGTTGGTGAAGGTGGCGATGACGCCGTTGACCTCACCGAGGAAGCCGGCCGAGGCGATCGATCCGAACAGGCTGCCGACGCCACCGACCACCACGACGAGGAAGCCGTCGACGACGAGCGAGGAGCCCATGTCGGGCGCCACCGTCTTGAACCCGGCCATCATCACGCCCGCCACCCCGGCGAGCCCCGAGCCATAGGCGAAGGTCATCGCCGAGACCCGCTTGACGTTGATGCCGCAGGCAGCCGCCATGGAAGGGTTGCGCATGATGGCGCGGACCTGGATGCCGATCGGCGTCCGGTACATCAGGAACCAGGTCAGCGCGGTCAGCGCCGCCGTGACCAGGATGATGAAGGTCCGGTAGGGCTGGACGGTAAAGCCGCCGATCTCGAAGGCGTCGTTGAGGAATGGCGGGATCGAAAGGTTCTGCAATCCCGGCCCGAGGCCCTCGAGGTGGATGTCGAAATAGGACAGCCCGAATTCGAGACGGATCGCCTGCTGGAGGAGAATGGCGATCCCCCAGGTCGCCAGCAGCGTGTCGAGGATCCGGCCGTAGAGATGCCGGATGACCAGCCGTTCGATCAGGAGACCGAGCGCGGCCGAAACGACGAAGGCCAGCGGGATCGCCGCCAGCATGTTGATGTTGAGGTAGATGCCGGCGAGGACGGCGGTATAGGCGCCGATCATTACCAGCTCGCCATGCGCCATGTTGA
>JAGRKY010000155.1 GCA_020442095.1 Bauldia sp. | reverse complement strand
GCGCCGTCCATATCAGCCAGGCGCTTGCGCCGATGGCGCGGATCGCCGGCTTCGATATGTCGATCATCGACCCGCGCACCGCCTTTGCTTCCGAGGAGCGGTTCCCGGATGTACCGCTCTTTGCCGAATGGCCGGACGTCGCGCTTCCGAAGGTCGGGCTCGACCGCTTCACGGCGCTGGCGGTGGTGACCCACGATCCGAAGATCGACGACGGGGCGCTTGTCGCCGCGCTCGCCGCCGGGTGCTTCTATGTCGGAGCGCTGGGCAGCCGGAAGACCCATGCCAAACGGCTGGAGCGGCTGCGCGCCGCCGGCGTCGCGGATGCCGCGCTCGAGACGATCCGCGCGCCGATCGGCCTCGCAATCGGCGCCCAGTCGCCGGCCGAGATCGCCGTGTCGATCCTCGCCCAGGTGATCGAAGCGCTCCGCCGCCGTGGCATGGCGAACGAGGCGGCTGCGTGAAATTCGGTCCTGTCCCGGTAGCCGAAGCCGAAGGGGCGATCCTCGCCCATTCGGTCCGGCATCGCGGCGGGATGATGCGAAAGGGGACGATCCTCTCCGCCGAAAGGCTCACGGAGCTCGGCGATGCCGGGGTGGACGAGGTGATCGTCGCCCGGCTCGGCCCCGATGACGTCCATGAGGACACGGCCGCGGAGGCGCTGGCGGGGGCGATTGCCGGCAGCGGCCTCAGGGTCGACCCGCCCTTCACCGGGCGCTCCAACCTCTATGCCGAGACCGCCGGGCTGCTCGTCGTCGACCGCGCCGCGATCGATCGCATCAACCGCATCGACCCGGCAATCACCGTCGCGACCCTCGATGAATACAGCGTCGTCGATCCCGGGCGGATGGCGGCGACGGTCAAGATCATTCCCTTTGCGGCACCACGGGCGCAACTGGAACAGGCACTGGCGGTCGCCGCCGATGCGGTTCGCGTCGCGCCGTTCCGGGCGCGGAAGGTCGGGCTGGTGGCGACGACGCTGCCGTCGCTGAAGCCGAGCGTGATGGACAAGACGAGACGGCTGCTCGAGGAGCGGCTGGCGGTGGCGGGCGCAACGCTGACTCATGAACGCCGCGTCCCGCACGAGGCCGACGCGGTCGCCGCGGCGCTGAACGACATGATGGCGGAAGGCATTGAGCTTGCGGTCGTTTTCGGCGCATCCGCGACGGTCGATGCCGAGGATGTGGTGCCGGCGGGTATCGTGACGGCCGGCGGGCGGGTGGTGCATTTCGGGATGCCGGTCGATCCGGGTAATCTTCTGGTTCTCGCCGAACTTGGCGATGTGCCGGTGATTGGCGCGCCGGGATGCGCCCGCAGCCCGCGGGAAAACGGTTTCGACTGGGTGCTCAACCGTCTGCTGGCGGATCTGCCCGTAACCCCAAAAAGCCTTACGGGACTTGGGGTTGGCGGACTGCTCATGGAGATCGTGTCGCGACCGCAGCCGCGGGGAGGTGAAGCGCCGATGGCCGGGACAGGCGATGAGACGAAGGTCGCCGCGATCGTGCTGGCGGCGGGGCGCTCGCGCCGCATGGGCGGGCCGAACAAGCTGGTTGCGACAGTCGGCGGGCGGCCTCTGGTACGGATTGCGACGGAAGCGGCGCTGGCGAGCCGGGCCGATACGGTCGTCGTCGTGACGGGACACCGGGCGGACGAGGTCGAGACGGCGCTCGCCGGGCTCGACGTGCAACTCGTCCACAATCCCGACTACGCCGAGGGCCTGTCGACCTCGCTGAAGCAAGGCATCGAGGCACTCGCCCCCGACATCGACGGGGCCGTGATCCTGCTCGCCGACATGCCGGGTGTCGATGCGCAAACGATTGACCGGCTTATCGAATCCTTCGATCCCGACGGCGGCGGATTGATTGTCCTGCCGACCTTCGAAGGCAAGCGCGGCAACCCGGTGCTTTGGTCGAAGCGGCTCTTCCCGGATCTCCTCGCGGTCGAGGGAGACACCGGCGGGAGACATCTCATTGGCGCCTACCGGGAGGCCGTGGTCGAGGTTGAGACGGGGCGGGCGGTCGCGGTCGACGTCGATACGCCCGAGGCACTGGCCGCGATTGGCGGCAAGCCGGCATAGCTGTCAGCACTCACCGGCTCTTGCTGCTAATCGACTGATTCGACGGAACTTTTCGCGGTACGGCAATTGCATTTCCGAATCCGACGAGGAAACCTTGTCCTCGTTGGGGCGGGCTTGAATCACCCTGAATCGCCGCCCCGGACAGGAACGGAAGGAGCGTGGCGATGCCTGAGACGGTGCCGAAACATGCATGGGACGACTATGGTTTGATCACCGCCCATATCCTCTACGGAATGCCTGACCATCCGTCGGTGCTTCAGACCTTCGTCTGGCAGACCTACGACATGGCACCGGAATTTCCCGAGCTTCGCCGCTTCCTCGATTTCTGGCAGCGCGAGCTCGACGGTCCGCTCCGCTCGGTGACGGTGTCGCACAAGCGGCTGATCCGGGCCGGCGAGTTCAAGCCGGTGACGACCCAGCTGACGCTGCACTGATTGATCGCATCGTGGTTTCCCCCTAGACCGGTCGGGTCGACCGCACGGCCGGGGAGGGGGAAATGCGGAAAATGACGCTCGACTTCGAGGGTGTCCGGATCACGCTCGACCTGCGCGACACGCCGACCGCCGACGCGATCTGGAAGAGGCTGCCCTTCGACGGTTCGGTCCTGACCTGGGGCGACGAGGTCTATTTCGGCACCGGCATCCGGATCGCCCGCGAGCCCGACGCGCGGGCCGTGGTCGAGGCTGGCGAGATCGCCTTCTGGCCGGACGGCGAAGCGATCGCCATCGGCTTCGGCCCGACCCCGATCAGCGAGGACGACGAGATACGGCTCGCAAGCCCCTGCAACATCTGGGCGACAACCGAGGACGATGTCCGCGTCCTTGCCCGGGTCTCGCCGGGCACGCGGGTGACAGTGGAGCGGGGGTGAAGGGGCGGCACGCCCGCGGGCCGGCTACACATCGTTCTGAAAATTCAGAGCCCGACCTAGCCGGACGGGATTGTAGCTGACCCGGTTGCGACCGTGTTGGACCAGGCCTTCGCTCGCCAGGGCCCCCATGATCGGGCTGACACTATTGCGGGACAATCCGGCCATCTCGGCGATCTCGCTCTGCGTACAGGGAAGCTTGATCGTGTCGTCGATCTCGCGAAACGCGCCGGCGAGCCGGTAGAGCGTGGAAATGATCCGATCGCGGGTATTGGTGGCGGCCAGGGTCGACGCCAGCATCAGGGCATTGTCCATATGGTCGATGGTCAATTCCGCAAAGCAACGAAAGGCGCGGGGGTCCGCCGCCGCGAGCTTCTGGAATTCGGCGAACGGCAAATAGAGCACTTCGGTTGTCGTTCTGGCGCGAATGTCGGCGCGGCGATGGGTTGCGGTAATCGCCGCGGCCTCACCGACCCACCAGCCCGGGCCGCCGATGAAGCCGAGGAAGGGGGACCCAACACCCGAGGCAACGAGAACGTCGACAAAGCCTTCCGCCAACCCGTAGACACCGCCCGGCGGGTCATCGAGGCCGTAGAGGTTCTCACCACGCCCGAACGTCCGAAACTCGCAACGGCCAAGCAAATTTTCGCGAAATTGCAGCGGCTGACGGGACAACCAGCCGACTTCCGACAGGCGTTTCCTGGCTGTGGTCAGCTTTGGCAAAGAAATCTCCGTTGTGCACACCGCTGTGCATTGGATAGCGGGAGCAGAAGCTACCATCGATCAATGGTTGTGTCGTTCGCCACGACCGGCGGCTCGAGGAGGCTCTCATGCTGGCAAGATTTGTTGCAACGGCGCTGTCCACTCTGGTTCTTGCAGGTGCTGCACAGGCACAGAGCTGGCCCGACCGCGCCACGCTGCCGATTCCGCTCGCCCCCTTCGAAGGGACGATCGGCGAGACGTACAAGGATTCCCAACCCGACTGGCAGGAGCCCGTCGCAGCTCCCGAAGGCGCGCCAAACATCATCGTCATCCTGCTCGACGACGTCGGCTTCGGTCAGACCTCAACCTTCGGCGGGCTCATCCCGACACCGGCCCTCGATCAACTCGCCGACGAAGGCCTTCGCTATACGCGCTTCCACACAACCGCGATCTGCGGTCCGTCCCGCGCCGCGCTGCTGACCGGCCGCAATCACCATGCGAGCGGCAACGGCTTCCTGATGGAGTGGGCCACCGGCTTTCCGAGCTACTCGACCATGCTGCCGCGCGAGACCGCGACGATCGGCGAGATCCTAAAGGACAACGGCTATACGACATGGTGGTTTGGCAAGAACCACAACACGCCCGACTGGGAACAGACCGTCGCCGGTCCCTTCGACCGCTGGCCGACGGGCATGGGCTTCGACTACTTCTACGGCTTCAATTCCGGAGAAACGCATCAGTATTACCCGGTCATCTTCGAGAACACGACGCCCGTCGAGCCGGACAAGACTCCGGAGGAGGGCTACCACTTCATGACGGATATGACCGACCGGGCGATCGCCCGCATGAAGTTCTCCAAGTCGGTCGCGCCGAACAAGCCCTTCTTCATGTATTTCGCCCCCGGCGCGATGCATGCGCCCCATCATGTCACCGCCGAATGGCGCGACCGGTTCAAGGGCAAGTTCGACATGGGCTGGGAGAAGTATCGCGACGAGGTCTTTGCCAACCAGAAGGCGATGGGCATCATCCCGCCCGACACCAAGCTGACCGAGCGGCCGGACTGGGTTCCGGCCTGGGACAGCCTGAGCGACGAACAGAAACAGGTCTATAACGCGCTGTTCGAGAACTTTGCCGGCTATTTCGCCTTCACCGATCACGAGGTCGGCCGGCTGCTCGACGCCGTGAAGGAGCTGCCCGATGCCGACAACACGATGGTCATCTACATCGTCGGCGACAACGGCGCCTCTTCCGAGGGTGGTCCCGACGGGACGCTCAACGAGATCATGAACCTCAACGGCATTCCGTCGAACCTCGATGAGATTCTCGCCAATCTCGACAAGCTCGGCGGTCCGGAGTCCGAGCCGCATTACCCGGTCGGCTGGGCATGGGCGGGCAACACCCCCTTCCAGTGGGTCAAGCAGGTGGCTTCCCACCTCGGCGGCACCCGTAATCCGATGGTCATCACCTGGCCGGCGCGGATCAAGCACGACGACAAGCCGCGCGATGCCTTCCTGCACCTCGTCGATGTCGTGCCGACGATCCTCGAAGCAGCCCACATCCCGATGCCGACCTCCGTCAACGGGGTCACCCAGAAGCCGCTGGAAGGCGAGAGCTTCCTCGCCAGCTTCACCGATCCCGGCTTCAAGGGGCGGTCGGAGCAATATTTCGAGGTTTTCTCCAACCGCTCGATGTACGCGGACGGCTGGAAAGCCGATGCCCAACATACCTTTCCGTGGCGGCAGGACTACGCGCCGGGCAATTGGGAAAACGACAAGTGGGAGCTCTATCACCTTGACGTCGATTTCTCGGAAGCCGACGACCTTGCCGCCGAGAATCCCGAGAAGCTCGCCGAGCTGAAGGAGAAATTCGCGGAGGCGGCCGGAAAATACGGAATCCTGCCGCTGGACGATCGCGGCTCAGCACGTCTCGCGGAACCAAAGCCACCGGTGCCGGGCGCCGACGAGAATGCCAGCACATACACCTATTTCGCCGGCGCGATCCGAATTCCGGAGCCAGCCGCACCGCCGATGAAGAACAAATCCTGGCTGCTGACCGCCGAGCTCGACACCGACGGTGCGGGGACAGACGGCGTCATCATGGGCTTCGGCGGCGTCGCGGCCGGCCTTGTGCTCTATCTCGACAAGGGCGTCCCGATCTTCGACTACAACTACTTCGAGGACCATACGATCGTGAAGGGCAGCGAGCCGCTACCTGCAGGAAAGTCAACTGTCACGGTCGACTTCGCCTACAAGGGAGGTGAGGGCGAGGCCGGCAAGGGCGCCGACATCACGCTCGGGGTGAATGGCGATACCGTCGCTGAAGGCTCGATGGAAGCCACGGTTGGTGGCCGCTTCGGCATCGATACCTTCGGGATCGGCGAGGACAGCGGCCAGCCCGTCACCCACGACTACAAGGCGCCGAACAAGTTCACCGGGGCCATCGATCGCGTCGTGGTCGAAGTCCGGTAGCGTCGCGTGTCGGGACCGGACCTCGACGCCGCCAGGCTCGCGAGCCCCTGCAACATCTGGGCGACGACCGAGGACGATGTCCGCATCCTCGCCCGGGTCTCGCCCGGCACGCGGGTGACGGTCGAGCGGGGGTGAGGCGATCGCCTCCAAGGTCGCGGTTTCGATCAATGCGCAGCGACAGCCAACCCGTCCGCCTCAGATGACGATGAAGTCGGCGTGGTCGAGGAAGTCGAGGTGCTTGCCGATCTTCGCGAAGGCGACCGGGTCGGTGGTATGCGAGCCGTGCCGGTACCACTCCAGCCAGCCGCTGTGCTGATTGTAGACGATCTTCTGCGCGGGACTTGAGGCGGTGAAGCCGACGTGGAAGGCATCCGCGTCGAGCGTGCCCTTCGGGCCGATGCCGGGGAAGGCCGACTTCTTCAGCGCGATCATGTCGCCGTCGCTCATGTCGGTGACCTTGTCCGGCCGGTTCGGGTTTGCGAAGACGAAGGTGTCGTCGTCTGCGCCGCCGGTCAGCTTGTCCTTGCCCGGGCCGCCGTCGAGCGTGTCGGCGCCGGCATCGCCCTTGAGCCGGTCGTTGCCGCCACCGCCGGCGATCGCGTCGTCGCCGTCGCCGCCGAAGGCCTTGTCCTTGCCCTTGCCGCCGTTGATCGTGTCGTCACCCTCGTCGCCATGGAGGGTGTCGTTCGCCTTGCCGCCGAGGATGGTGTCGTCGCCTTCGAGGCCGGAGAGGGTGTCCTTGCCGCCGAGCCCGTTGATCAGGTCGTCGCCGTCGGTCGGCAGCGCCTGGCCGGCGACGGTGTGGGTGGCATCCACGAGATCGGGTCCCGACGTGCCGATGATCGTCGCAGCGGTCGCGGTCAGCACCACATCGTTGCCGTCGCCACCGTGATAGGTGATCGTCATCGCCCGCTGGTCGAGGACGAAGTAGTCGCCCTCGGCGAGACCGGCGAAGGTGCCGGCGACCGCGTCCGCGCCGTCGTTGTCGATAATGGTGAAGCTGTCCCCAACCGACGGGACGAAGCCGGGGAGTACGTCGCCGTCGAGGGTCGCGCCACCGAGGTTGACGGTGCCGGTCACCTTGACCTGATCGTGGCCGCCGACGCCGGGGCTGGTGCCGGCGAGCTCGATGGCGAAGGTCGCGCCGGCGGCAAGCGCGACATTGCCGGTGGAGAGGACGCCCGGGCTTGCGCCGGGGGCCAGCGTGCCGCCGGACTGCACCGTCACCGCGCCGGTCGAGCCCCTGCCGCCGAGGGTCCCGCCCGACGCCACCGTCACCGCCGAGGTGATCGACCCGTCGACCTGGAGCTTGCCACCCGCGACCGTTGTTCCGAGGCTGTAGGTGTTGGCGCCGGACAGGATTTGCGTCCCGGTGCCGATCTTCTTCAGTTCGATGCTGTGGACGCCGTCCTGGATCACGCCAGAGAAGGCCGTCGAGGTGTTGTCGGCGCCGATGGTCAGGATCTCGTCGATCGTGTCGGCATTGGTGACGGTGCCGCCCGCGGCGCCGGAGTCGGCGAGCGAGCCGAGCGTCACCGCCTTGCCGTTGATGTCGAGCGTCGCGCCGGCCGCGACCTTGAAGGCGGAGGCGCTGGAAAAGCCCTGCGCCGATCCAGCCAGCAGGATGCCGGCCTTGACGATGGTGTCGCCGGTATAGGTGCTGGCGCCGAAGAGGCTGAGGGTTCCGCCGCCGGTCTTGGTGATGCCGAAGGCGCCGCCGGTATCCCCGATGCCGCCGGTCAGCGTCGTCGTGTCCGCGGCATCGACGAGGACCGTCAGGTTGCCCTTGAGGTCGATCGCGTTGCCGATCGCCATGAAGCTCGCGGCGGTGAGAGTCGAGCCGAGGACCGTCAGCGTGCCGGTGCCGAAGGCGTTGTCGGCGCCGAACTTCAGCGTGCCGCCGTTAAGGGTCGTCCCGCCGGAATAGGTGTTCGGCGCGTTGAGCTCCAGGGTGCCGTCACCGGTCTTGACGAGGGCATAGCTGCCGGCGTTGGCGCCGGTGCCGCCGGAGCCGGTCTGGTCGGCGATCGCATCGTCGATGGCCTGCGTCTCGCTGGCGCCGGGATTGAAGGTGACCGTGCCATTCCCCTGCAGGAAAAGCCCCGCACCGAACTCGGAACCATCGCCGGCGCCGGTGCCGCCGGAACCGTGCGCCACTGTGTTGCCGTTGACGGAAAACGGCCCCGCAACGATCAGCGTGCCGCCCTGCATGAC
>JAGRKY010000154.1 GCA_020442095.1 Bauldia sp. | reverse complement strand
AGACGTGGTGGATGAAGGCGTTCTTGATCGTATCGGCGGCTTCCAGCGCCTCGTTCCGCTCGACCAGGGCGCGCTCGACCTGAACGCTGTCGGTGACGTCGACGAAGGTGACCATGGTCTGGCCGTTGGGCAGGGGCACCGAGGCATAGTCGATGACGCGATGGCTGGCGCGTTCCATCCGGCCGGTGAAGCTCGACCGGCTCTCGTCGAGGCCGGCGACGCAGGCGGTGAAGGCGTTCCAGTCCGCTTCGTCGTCGCCGGGCTGGCGGCATGCCCTGACGATCTCCGAGACATGCGGGCCGCCGTCGAGCAGGGCCGGATCGAGACCGAGGATCGCGGTGAAGGACGGATTGTGGAGCCGCAGCCGGCCGTCGGAGCCGAACACCGCGACGCCCTCGGACAGATGGTCGATGGTCTCGCCCTGGACATGGATCAGGGCGTTGTAGCGGCTTTCGAGGTCGAGCCGTTCGGTGACGTTCTCGTAGACCCAGGTCATGCCGCCCTGGGGATTGGGGTTGGCGATGACTCTCAGCGTCTGGCCGTCGGGCAGGTGCCAGATCGTCTCGCGCGTCTCGACCGACTGATAGGCGGACAGCAGGTCGTTCCGCCAGCTCTTGAAGTCGGCCTGCTCGGGCAGCTTGTGGGCGGCGCGCAGCCGGTCGAGCACGGCGTTGTCGTCGGGGCGGGATTCGAGGAAGGCGACGTCCAGCCCGAAGAGCTGGCGATAGGCGGCGTTGTACGACTTGAGCCGGCGATCCGGGCCGAAGATCGCGACCGCGGTCGCGAGCTGGTCGAGGGTGCGCGCGTTGAAGTCGATCTCGCGGCGCTGCGCCGCCTCGGCCGCCTCGACAGCGCTCATGTCGATGGCGATGCCGCCGCCGCCGCTCAGCGTATCGACGTCGGTGACGTCGAAGACGTGGCGCGAGCCGGCGACGACCGTCGGCAGCCGCCGCGTGAAGACCGGCTCGGTCTTGTGGCCCTCGGCGATAATGCGACGGCCGGTGTCGTCGAGGAGTTCAAGATTGCGCTCGATGGCGTCGGCCTCGTCGCGCGCATCGACCGCGGCGGCATAAGCGGCGTTGACCCAGGTGAGCCGTCCGGTCTCGTCGCGAAGCCAGATCGGCGTCGGCGCGACGAAGAACATCTCGCGCATCGCCTCGACCTCGGCTTCGAGCAGCTCGTAGCGCGCCTCAAGGTCGGCGCGGGCGAGCCGGTCGCCGTCGAGGTCGCGGAAGCGGACGACGGATGCCGAGCCGATGGTGTGGCCGGTGACCTCGATGAGGCGGTCGGCATGGGTGGCGGCGGTCAGCGCGAAGGCTTCCCCGCCACGGCGGAGGTGTGAGAGGGCCTGGTCGATCCGCGCCGCCGATTCCGGCTTGAGCCAGGTTCCGAAGGCGAGGAAGCCGGCCCTGTCTTCGGGGATGCCGGTGCCGGCCGGCAGGCTGCCGGTGACGAGCGGCGCATCGTCGTTGGCGGACCAGGCGACGAGCCGCTGGTCCTCGCTGTTGGCCATGGCCTCGGCGCGATCGGCATGGGCCTTGAGGTCGGCCACTTCGAGGCGCAGCTCGGCATTCTCGGTCTCGGCCCGGTTGCGCGCCCGCATCAGGGCGATGGCGCTGATCACCGCGAAGCCGACCGTGCCGATCAGCAGGACGAGCATGATGATATCGAAGGCGGGCAGCCCCGGAACGAGCGTGTCGGGCGTGACTTCCGCACGCGCGCCCGCAGTCGCTGCGGCGGCGCCGACGAAAATGGCGAAGCGAAAACCGGCGCTGAACGCGACCGTTTTGCCGCCATATCCGTGCATGCGAAAGGCCCCTTTCCGGCACGCTCCCCGCAGCACAAGAGGGATCCGTCCGTTGCAACGCGAGGCTGCCGACGCCCTCGCGAATCACTGCACTCTAACCGCTAGCGGAATCGCGTGTGAAGCGCCGCGGCGAGAAAAATTGGGCGCTGTCAACACGCCGCCCGGCAGGCGCCGGATGGCGGGCGCGCGAGGGCGGTCTTCAGCCGGTCCCGGCGCCCCGGTAGCGCGGCGAGAGATCGGCGCTGACGCCGGCAGCGAAGACCGCATGCCGGGCCTCGCCTTCGCGGTCGATCAGGGCGCGATTGGCGAGCGCCGGCTGGCAGACGACATCGCCGAGGGCGAGGGCGGCGAGCGAGGCGGTGACGACGTCTTCCGGCTCCATGACCGGGATCTTCGGCCGAAGCAGCGGCTCGTCGCCGACATTATGGAACTCGGTGCGGACGACGCCGGGACAAAGGGCCTGGACCCTGACGCCGGTGCTCTCGAGCTCGCTGGCGAGGATCTCGGTGAAGGCGTTGACGAAGGCCTTGGTGGCCGCATAGGTGGCGCGCTTCGGGAGGTGGGCGGCCCGCATGCCGGCGCTGAAGGCGAGCGTCGAGGAGACGTTGACGATAGCGCCTTCATCGCGGGCGATCATCGCCGGAAGCACCGCCCGGCAGAGCCGCACGACCGTCGTCACCTGGGCGCGGATCTGGCCCTCGGCGCGGTCCGGGTCGAGCTCGACGAAGGGCATGTAGGTCTGGAAGCCGGCGTTGTTGACGAGCATCGTCACGTCGCCCTTTGACGCGCGCGCCTCGACCGCGGCGAGGCCCTCGGGTGTCGTGAGGTCGGCGACGATGACTTCGGCCCGCGTGCCGCCTTCGCCGAGCCGACGGGCAAGGGCCTCCAGCCGCTCACGCCGCCGGGCGACGAGAATGACGTCGGCGCCGTCGGCGGCGAGCCGCTCGGCAAAGACCCGGCCGATGCCGGAGGATGCGCCGGTGACGAGGGCGAGGGGCTTGGCGGTGGCGGGATGGTCCGGCATGGCGAAAGGCTCCGATGTCTGCTGAAGGGTGGCCGGGTCAGCTTCCCGCTTCGATCGCCGCTTCGTCGAGGAGGTCGGCGAGGCGGTTGAGGTCGACGTCGCGCCGGGCGATGTCGCTGACGGTCATCGTCGCCATCACCTGCTGGAGCGCGTCGCCGGACGGCTCGGCGCGGCGGCGGCCGAAGCGGCCGAGCAGGCCGCCGCGCTGTTGCGGCTCGTCGCCGCCTTCGAGCATCTCGCCGAGCATCCTGCCGAGGGCATAGATGTCCTCGCGGCCGAGCCAGCGGTCCTCGACCGCGCTGCCGCTCATCTGCTCGGGCGGCGCGTAGCGCTCGGTGCCGAGACCGGCGACGGTGTCGACGAGGCCCTTCAGCCGGGCGATGCCGAGGTCGATGATCACCGGCTGGCTGTTGTTCCTGAGGATGATGTTGTCGGGCTTGAGATCGC
>JAGRKY010000153.1:2089-5047 GCA_020442095.1 Bauldia sp. | reverse complement strand
GGTAGATGTAACGCTCCGCCCCAAGCTCTTCGATGACTTCGACCTCGCCGGCGATCTGCCCCTCGCCGCCGGCGATCGGCGTGAAGCCCTCGGGCCTGATACCGACGAGGACTTCGCGTGGTCCGGGCCTAATTCGCCGACGGATTTCGTCGGCAAGAGGGATATCGATCTTGCCGATCGAGATGCCAGTGTCGGTCAGGCGACCACGCAGAAAGTTCATGGGTGGACTGCCGATGAAGCCGGCGACGAAAGTATTGGACGGATATGCATAAAGATCGCGCGGCGCCGCGACCTGCTGGATGCGGCCACCATTCAGGACCGTCACCCGCTGCCCCAGCGTCATCGCCTCGGTCTGATCGTGTGTCACATAAATCGTCGTCACACCGAGTTTGCGATGGAGGCGCACCAATTCGACGCGCATCTGGATTCGCAGTTTGGCATCCAGATTCGAGAGTGGCTCGTCCATCAGGAAGGCTTGCGGATGACGAACGATGGCGCGGGCCATGGCGACGCGCTGTCGTTGGCCACCGGATAGATCGCGCGGCTTGCGGGAGAGCAGGGCCTCAATGCTGAGCATCCTCGCGACTTCGGCAACCCGGGCGGCAATCTCGGGCTTCGCCATATTGCGCATGCGCAAGGGGAAGCTGATGTTCTCGAACACGGACTTGTGCGGATAAAGCGCGTAATTCTGAAACACCATGGCGATGTCCCGATCCTGGGGATCGACATGGTTCACCGCATGGTCGCCAATCCGGATGTCGCCGCTCGTCGCAAGCTCGAGGCCTGCCAGCATGCGCAAGGCGGTCGTCTTGCCGCATCCCGATGGCCCCACGAAAATCATGAACTCGCCATCCTCGACCCTGAGGCAAAGATCATCCACGGCAATGAAGTCCTCGCCAAATCGCTTGGAAACGTGATCGAACTCAATCATCGCCATGTTCAAGATCCCCCATGCCGCGACTGCTCTCCTTTTCCGATTCCCGTCCCAATCCGGGAGGCAAAAAAAGGACCAATATCCGGACAGAGCCAGACGCTCCGCCCATCGTCATCCGGTCGATTTCGCCTCGGGCTTCTTCTCGCCGTATGTCGGCTTCAGGTATTCCTCGTAAAGCGTCTCGCAGTCGGGCGAGCACGCCGACAACGGACCGGCACCACCGTCGAAGACCCAGGATCGGCGCGGTATCAGACGCCCGCAAACCGCGCAGTAGCTGACGTTGGTGTTATGCCAGCTTCGCTCGGGTGCCACCCAGTGACCTTTGGTGTTCATTTCGTTCGCTCCATCCTGGCCACCTTCCCTTCGCGAATCTCCACCCCGTAGTCGCGGCGTGCCGCCGTCTCTCCGATGTAACCCTCTCGCAGGTCCTCCTCGATCATCTCGAGGTCTCGTTCGGCGACAGGCCCGAAGCCGGCACCACCGGGAGAGCGATAGTAGAGCTCGTCCCCTTCGGAGAGCAGCACGTTGGTGAATTTTGACGGCGACCTGACGCCGAACACCTCGGTGAACGGCCTGAATTCGGTCTGTCCCTTACGCTTGACAAGCAAGGCCGCCATCTGGCCGTCCATACCGCCGAACAGCCCGGGAGACCCCATTTTGCAGCGGTCAAACAATGCGCTGACCGTTATCTCGGGCGCGGTGACCCTGAGGATCCGCTCCACGCCGAGGCCGCCACGTCGCCGGCCTGGTCCACCCGAATCCTGCGCCAGTCCATAGTGCAAGGTGACGAGCGGATAGCGGTGTTCAAACACCTCGATCGGCGTGTTGCGGCAATTCGAATGCCGGGTGACCTCGCCGTCGTTGCCATCCTTCTCCTGCGTCGCTCCCGTCCCGAGACCGTCAAAGTTGTAGTTGCTGTAGTAGCGACCCGTCTCCGGATGAATGCCGCCGATCAGAAGATTGCTGCTCGATCCGCCGGTCGCCGCCGCCGCGCGCTCGGGGACCGCCTTCGCCAGCGCAGCGAGAAGGAGGTCGATGAGCTTGGGCTGCAGGTCGGTATTGCCGCCCACCGAAGGCCCGGGGTGCCTGACGTTGATGACCGTCCCCGCGGGGGCGATGACCTGCACCGGCCTGTAGCAGCCGGCGTTGCGCGGAATGCTGTCGTGGGGATCGGTGACGCTGAAGACCGCGTTATAGAGTGCCGCCGCCGCAACAACGAACGTGCAGTTCATCGGCCCGCGCACCTGCGGGCTCGATCCGGTGAAGTCAGCGATGATCCTGCTGCCGTCAATCACCACCGCGACCTTGACCTCGAACGGATCGATGCCGACACCATCGTCCTCGACCAGCATGCGGGCTTCGTAGCGACCGTCGGGGAGATCCTCGATTTCGGCGCGCAGGCGCCGTTCGGCATGATCGATGAGCATGTGCGAGCCATCGATAACCGTCTCGAGATCGTACCGATCAACCAGCTCGCGCAGTCGTCGCTCGCCAACGTTGAGCGCGCCGATCATGGCGTGGAAGTCGCCCCAGGAATTTTGCGGCGTACGATGGTTGGCGAGAATCACCCGCCATAGCTGCTCGTTGTATTCGCCCTTCTCCAGCAGCTTCACCGGCGGCAGGCGCAGACCCTCCTGATAGACGTCCGTGGCGTCGGAAGCGAAGCTGCCGGGCGCCTTGCCGCCGACTTCGGCAAGGTGACCTATCGCACCGGCAAAGCCGATCAATTCCCCATCGATGAAGATCGGCTTCATGAGCATATGTTCGGGAATGTGGCAGTTGCCGCGATAGGGGTCGTTGTGGACGACCACGTCGCCGGGCTCGAAAAAGGATTCGCCCAGTTCCTCCAGGGTCCAACGCAAGGTGTAGTTGACCGCCCCCATCATCGCCGGCGCGAAATTGCGCTCGGCGATGATATTGCCCTGCCGGTCCAGCAGCATGGTGGAGAAGTCGAGCCCTTCGTTGAAGATGGTGGAGTAGGACGTCTTCATCATGACGATCGCCATCTCCGCGGCGATATTGGC
>JAGRKY010000153.1:0-2026 GCA_020442095.1 Bauldia sp. | reverse complement strand
CCTCCCAGCGTCATGATCATGATGCCCGCGGCGTCCGAGCGGATCTCGTCACCCGGAAACACGACGGTGGTCGAATCCATTTCCTCGATGATCGCCGGCCCCGGAAGGCGATTGTCGGCGATCAATTCGGAGCGTGGCACGATCGAAGTATCAATCGGCTGGCGATCGTCGAACCACACCTTGCGCGTCCGCACGCCGCTTCGGTCCGGCTTCGCCGCGAAGCTGACCGACGGCCTCGGCTCGGGCTTCGTCGCAGCGACCTTGACGTTGATCAGTTCGACAGGCTCCCCTGGCAGCGAGAACCCGTAGAGCTTTGCATGCGCTTCGGCGAAGCGGTCCATCGTTTCCGCCCAGCCGACGTCCGTGACGCCCTTCTCGAGGAGAGGCACTTCGATTTCATAATTCTGCCCTGCATAGCGCATGTCCGCCGAGCAGCGGATTTCCGGCTCGGCCACATCGACGCTGGACCTCAGGTCGTCCACCGCACTGGCGATCAATGCCTGCAATGTTTCATCGAGCGCCTTGAGGTTGGCCTCCCCGGAATGCATGAAATAGGTTTGCAGCCGGTCGACACGCGCCTCCGCGATGGCGGCTCCGAACGCAGAACACAGCCCCGGATGCGGCGGAACGATCACCGTCGACATGCCAAGCCGCTCGGCAACGGCGCGTCCGTGCACGGGCCCGGCGCCGCCGAAGGCAATCAAGGCGAAATCGCGGGTATCGAGACCCCGAGCCACCGCGATCAGACGGATGGCGTTCGCCATGTTCTCGTCCGCGATCTGAAGCATGGCAAGCGCCGCTCGTTCCGCCGTCAGACCCAAACGTGTGCCAAGCGCCTCAAGCGCGGCATGTGCGGCCGCCAGGTCGAGGGTCATCCCGCCACCGAGAAAATACTCGGGATCCAACCGACCGAGAACGAGATTGGCGTCCGTGATCGTAGGCTCGGTGCCACCCCTGCCATATGCGACCGGCCCCGGATCGGCTCCGGCGCTGCGCGGCCCGACATGCAGCAGCCCGCCCTTGTCGATCCAGCCAATCGACCCCCCGCCAGCGCCGATGGTTTGCACGGCGACACAGGGAATGGTGACGGGGATGCCGAAATCGATGGTGAATTCGCTGTCGTATTGATGCTTGCCGGCGATGACGAGCCCGATATCCGCACTGGTCCCGCCCATATCGAGGATGAACGCGCCTTCGTGTCCGGCGAGCTCGGTGAAGTGGCGTCCGCCGATAACGCCGCCCGCGAGGCCCGAGATCAGCAGTTGGGCGGGGCTCCTGGTCGCTCGCGCCGCACTGAGATAGCCACCGTTGGAAGCAAGAAGATTCCAGTGCCTGGCCGCCCCGCTCTCGGCCAGCGCCCGGCCGACGCTCTCCACATATCCGCTGACCACCGGCTTGACGAATGCGTCGGCTATCGTGGTGCTCGCCCGCTCGTATTCCCGCCAGACTGACGACACCTCGTGCGAGACTGATACGTCCGCGTCGGGCAGCGCCGCACGCACTGCCTCGGCCACCCGCTGCTCGTGTGTGCCGTTGAGGTAGGAGAAAAGACAGCATATCGCGACCGCCACGTCCTGACCGGCGTAAGCTGCGAGGCGCTGTCGAAGCGCGTCGAGATCTTCCTCGGTCAAGGGCGCCATCTCGTTGCCGTGACAATCGAAGCGGCCGGCGACGCCAAGCGTGTCGCGACGGCGCATCAGCGGTTTTGGCTTGCGCCAGTTGAGATCGTAAATGCGCTCCTTGTCGAGCCGCCCGATGAAAGGCACATCTTCGAAGCCGCCATTGGTGATGTAGAGCACCCGGGGGCCCTGGCGTTCGATCACGGCGTTGGTGGCAACTGTGGTACCGACAATGATCCTGTCGATCCGATCCACCCCGTCAAGTTGCTCAAGACCGGCCATCAGAGCCGCAGCGGGATTCTTGGGGTTGGACGAGACCTTTGCCGTCGAGATGGTCCCCCGAGCATAGTCGACGAGGACAAAATCGGTGAAGGTTCCGCCAGTATCGATACCCAGCACCACACTCA
>JAGRKY010000013.1 GCA_020442095.1 Bauldia sp. | reverse complement strand
AAAGGTCGAATTCGCCGGCGATCATGAGAATGCCAACGCCGAGCACGACAATGCCGAGCTCGGGCATCGCGAAAAACAGCACGCGCATATTGGCGTAGGTCATGAACTGCGGCGCGTACAGGCTGAAGCCGATGACGACCAGGATCAGCATGACAAGCGCACTGATCTCGGGACGAGACAGGAGCGCCTTGGTGATGGATTGCATATTTCCCCCGAACGGTATCCCGGACCGCGCAGAGCGCGGCCCGGGTCTTGGCGCTGACGCCGGACTTCCTTAGCGGATGCCCTTCTGCGACAGTTCGAGCAGACCGTCGACATCAGCGGGCGTGATGAGCGCCTTGCCGGTGTTGATGTCGAAAGGCGGGAACTTGTAGTTGTTGAGCAGGTAGATCTCGTGGACCGGATAGTAGCCCTGCAGGTAGGGCTGCTGGTCGACGGTCAGCTGGATGTAGCCGCTCTTCATCTCGTCGAAGACGACCGGCACCAGGTCGAAGCCGGCGAGAAGCACCTCACCCGGCTTCTTGCCGAGATCGCGGAGGGCAACCGCGGCGCCGGCATGCCAGTAGCCGGTGTCGAAATAGGCGGTGGTCGGGGTGGCCTGGACGTAGGCGGCGACGCGCTGGCCGGTGGTCGACAGATCGAGACCGGAGTCGATCCGCTCGTAGGTGATCTGGCGATCCGGATTGGCGGCAATGTATTCCTTCACGAAGCGCTCGACGCCGGCGGCGCGGGTCTCGGACCACACCTGGCCGGGACCGCTGACGCCGATCAGCACGTGGATCGGGCCTTCGGCCGGGAACTGCTTGGAGAGCGCCTCGGCGAGGTCGTAGCCGGCCTGCTCGAGATCCTGGCCGACATAGGCGAGGCGGTACTTGCCCTCGGGATGATCGACGTTCGAGGCGATGACCGGGATGCCGGCGTCCTGCGCACGCTGCAGGGCTTCGTCGAAGACGCTACCGCCGGCAAAGGTATTGATGATGCCGGTCGGGTTGTTGGCGAGGGCCGCTTCCAGGTTGTTCAGCTGTTCCTGGAAATTGCCGTCCTGCTGCAGGAAGACCATCTGGCAATCGGCCTGGATCTCGGCGCAGGCGTCATCGAAGCCGAGCTTGACCGCCTGCCAGAACACGTTGGTCGGCGTCGAGTGCAGCAGATAGGTGATGCGCTCCTGCGCCTGAAGGGCGGTGGCGCCCGTCAGCATGGCCGCGGCGGCAATGCCGCCGATCAGATACTTCTTCATTCGAAATTTCCTCCCATTGAAATGCCCGGTCCGCGACCGAAGCCTTGATCGGCAGCGAGTGCTGCCACCTCCCGTTTCTCACCATGGCCGATTGCGGGTGGAGTTGAAACACCCGCTTGTCGGCAATTGGTGATGGTTTTCGATCAGGCGACGGAGCGCTGCCTAAGAGGCGAGCGAGTCCCACCGCGCCTTGACCAGATCCTTCATCATCAGAGCCTCGGCCCAGCGATCGGTGGTGTCGTTGCCGTCGGGGCCGGTGATGGCATAGGGCTTCGGACCGAGCTCGCAGGTGAAGGCCAGCGTGTCGTCCGGTCCGGCGCGGCGCTTCCAGCTCCGGAAGCCGTATTCCCACCAGTCGAGGAAGAGATCGAGCCACATCCGGTGGTGCGGGAAGGATATCTCGATCTGGACCTGCTCGCGGCTTGCGACGCGGCCGTGGAAGGCCCAGGAGCTGTCGAGGATGCGGTGGATGTAGCTATGGTTCGTCTCGTCGATCGGCCATTCGAACTCGCGCCCGACGAGGAAATGCGAGATGTCGCCGAGGAGCTTGAGGTCCGGGAAGCAGTCGAGGAGGTCGAGGGTGAAGAAGAGGTCGGTCGTCATCCGGTCGCGGTGGG
>JAGRKY010000152.1 GCA_020442095.1 Bauldia sp. | reverse complement strand
AGGCGCTGGAGCTCGGGGTCGACGACTACGTCACCAAACCGTTCTCGAACCGCGACGTGGTGGCGCGCGTCCAGGCGCTCCTCGCCAGGGGAGCCTCCGAATGACGCCCGCCTCGACGCCCGAAACGCGGCTCGCCGACCGCGCCTTCGTCCTCCCCGTCCTCACGCTGCTCCTGCTCACGCCGCCGATCATCACCATCTTCGACGTGCCGGTCTTCCTCTTCGGCATCCCGCTGCTCCACATCTACTGCTTCGGCCTGTGGCTTGCGGCGATCGTCGCGGGCGGCCTGCTGGCGCGGCGCATGGCCAACTCCGGCACGGGCCGTGTCGACGACGCCGGCCCCGGCAACGGCAACTGAAGAATGCTGAGCACCGCCACCATCGTCGCGGTCGCCCTCGCCTATCTCGGCCTGCTCTTCGGCATTGCCTGGTATGGCGACCGCCGCGCCGATGCCGGCCGCAGCCTCATCCGCTCGCCGGTCGTCTACACCTTCTCGCTCGCGGTCTACTGCACCTCCTGGACCTTCTATGGCGCGGTCGGCACGGCCGCCCGCCGCGGCATCGAATTCCTGACCATCTATACCGGCCCGACCATCATCTTCCTCGGCTGGTGGTTCCTGCTCCGCAAGATCGCCCGCATCAGCAAGTCGCAGCGCATCACCTCGATCGCCGACTTCATCGCCTCCCGCTACGGCAAGAGCGCCAGCCTCGGCATGATCGTCACCGTCATCGCCATGCTCGGCACGATGCCCTACATCGCCCTCCAGCTTAAGGCGGTGTCGACCAGCTTCGCCGTCCTCGTCAGCTTCGAGACCACGCCCGACCTCGCCATCGCCCTCACTGACGCCCCGTCGGTGACGCTCACCGACGCCGCCTTCCTGACCGCGGTCGGCATGGCGATCTTCGCCATCCTCT
This sequence comes from Bauldia sp., assembly GCA_020442095.1. Next base: position 3,418 of record JAGRKY010000152.1, on the reverse strand, counting down.
TCGGCACCCGCCACATCGACGCCAACGAGCACCACGAGGGCATGGTCGCCGCCATCGCCTTCGAGTCTTCCGTCAAGCTCCTCGCCTTCATCGCGGTCGGCTTCTTCGCCGTCTTCGCCTTCGGCAGCAGCGTCATTCCCGGCGCCGCGCAGGCCGCCGCCTCCGCTGGCTGGGAAAGCCTCACCCGCTTCCCGGCCGATGGCGCGTCGCGCTTCCTCACCATGACCTTCCTGTCGATGGCGGCGATCGTCTGCCTGCCGCGCCAGTTTCACATCACCATCGTCGAGAATGTCGACGAGCGGCACCTGTCGACCGCCTCCTGGCTGTTCCCGACCTACCTCTTCCTGATGAGCCTCTTCGTGCTGCCGATCGCGGCGGCCGGCCTCACCCTGCTCCCGCCCGACGCCAATCCCGACTTTTACGTCCTCACCGTGCCGATGGCCCAGGGCCACGACGGCCTCGCCCTCCTCGCCTTCATCGGCGGCCTGTCCTCGGCGACCGCGATGGTCGTCGTCGCGGCGATTGCCCTTTCGACGATGATCTGCAACGACCTCGTCATGCCGGTCCTGCTCCGCATCAAGTGGCTGAGGCTCGAGGATCGCGGCAACCTCGCGACCCTCCTCCTCTACATCCGACGGATCGCCATCTTCGTCGTCCTGCTCCTCGGCTATGCCTATTACCGGCTGACCGGCGAGTCCGGCCCCCTCGCCCAGATCGGCCTCGTCTCCTTCGCCGTCGCCGCGCAGTTCTTCCCGGCGATCATCGGCGCGCTGTTCTGGAAGAACGGCACCCGTGCCGGCGCCCAGGCCGGGCTCATTCTTGGCTTCCTCACCTGGGCCTACACCATGCTGGTGCCGCTGCTCGCCCGCAGCGACCTGTTCAGCGCCTCGATCCTCGACGCAGGCCCCTGGGGGATCAAGGCCCTTCGTCCCGAGGCGCTGTTCGGGCTCGACGGCTGGGAGCCGCTGACCCATGCCCTCTTCTGGAGCATGGCGATCAATGTCGCCGCCTATGTCGTCGTCTCGCTCTTCTCCCGCCAGGACACGCTGGAGCGGATCCAGGCCGCGATCTTCGTCGACGTCTTCCGCCGTCCCCCAGCCGAGGCGCAAGTCTGGCGCCGGTCGGCGGCCGTCGAGGAACTCCACGCCCTCCTCCGCCGCTTCATCGGCGCCGAGCGGGCCGATCGGGCCTTCCGCGACTACGCTGCCGAGCATGGCCGCCGGGTCGGCGACATGCCCCCGGAAGCGGATGCCGACCTCATCGCCTTCGTCGAGCGCCTGCTTGCCGGCAGCGTCGGCGCCGCCTCTGCCCGCGGCATGGTCGCCTCGATCGCCAAGGGCGAGCTCCTCGGCTTCGACGAGGTGGTGGCGATCCTCGAGGAAACTCACCAGGTCCTCGCCCACAGCCGCGAGCTCGAACAGAAGTCGCGCGAGCTCGAGGCGACCGCCCTCGAGCTGACCCGCGCCAATGCCCAGTTGAAGGAGCTCGACCGGCTCAAAGACGACTTCCTGTCGACGGTCAGCCACGAATTGCGGACGCCGCTCACCTCGATCCGCACCTATTCCGAGATCCTCAGCGAGCACGACGTCTCCGAGCAGCAGGCCGACCGCTTCCTCGACATCATCTCCAGCGAGACCCAGCGCCTCACCCGTCTGCTCGACACCATCCTCGACCTCACCCGCCTCGAACAGGGCCAGGCCGAATGGCGCATGGCCGAGGTCGACCCGTCTGCGGTCCTCGAGGATGCCGTCGCCGCGACCGGCGGCCTCTTCCGCGAAAGGCGATGCGACCTCAAGGTCGCCATCCGCCCCTCCGAGGCGCCGGTTCTCGCCGACCGCGACCGGCTCATGCAGGTCTTCATCAACCTCCTGTCCAACGCCGCGAAATTTGCCGAGCCCGACGACGGCCGGGTCGAGGTCGTCGGCCGCCCCGACGACAGCGGCTACCTTGTCGAGGTGACCGACAATGGCGAGGGCGTCAGCCCCCAGGACCGCGAGATCATCTTCGAGAAATTCGCCAAGGCGCGGGACCGCAACACCGGCCGCCCGTCGGGAAGCGGCCTCGGCCTCACCATCTCACGCCACATCGTCGAGCATCACCGCGGCCGCATCTGGACCGACACGCCGCCGTCGCGCGGCGCACGTTTCTCGGTCCACCTCGATTCGATCGACGGCGCGCCGGGCCGGCCGGGCCTTCGCCTTCAGGAAGCCGCGGCCGAATAAACCGATGCGAAGCATTCCCTGCGCGAGATCAATGACAGGACCGCGACCGGCTTGCAGATCGGTGGCAGGATACGTGACGACAGGAAGATGGGAGGGACCCGGTTATGGGCAGATACGCTGAGGCCTATGCCCGGTGGCAGGAGGATCCGATCGGCTTCTGGGCCGAGGCGGCGTCCGCGATCGAATGGGACGAGCCGTGGCGCACGCCCTTCAATCCCGACAAGGGCGTCTATGGCCGCTGGTTCCCGGGCGCGCAATGCAACACCTGCTACAACGCCCTCGACCGCCACGTCGCCGCCGGGCGTGGCGACCAGGCCGCGATCATCTACGACAGCCCGGTCACCGGCACCAAGCGGCGGATCAGCTACCTCGAGCTCCTCGACGAGGTCTCGACCTTCGCCGGCGTCCTCTCCAGCCAGGGCGTCGCCAAGGGCGATCGCGTCATCATCTACATGCCGATGATCCCGGAAGCGCTGGTCGCGATGCTGGCGACCGCCCGCCTCGGCGCGGTCCATTCGGTGGTCTTCGGCGGCTTCGCGGCCCATGAGCTCGCCACCCGGATCGACGATGCCACCCCGCGGATCATCGTCACCGCCTCCTGCGGCATCGAGCCGACCCGGACCGTCGCCTACCTGCCGCTCGCCTCCGCCGCGATCGACCAGGCGAAGCACAAGCCGGACCGCGTCATCGTCGTCCAGCGCGAGCAGCATCGCGCCGACCTCAGGCCCGGGCGCGACCTCGACTATGCCGAACTGATGGCGGAGGCCCGTGCCGCCGACCATTCGCACGACTGCGTCCTCGTCGACGCGACCGATCCCCTCTATATCCTCTACACCTCCGGCACCACCGGCCAGCCCAAGGGCATCGTCCGCGACAATGGCGGCCACATGGTCGCCCTCGAATGGTCGATGACCAACATCTACGGCATCGAGCCCGGCGAGGTCTTCTGGGCGGCGTCGGACATCGGCTGGGTGGTCGGCCATTCCTATATCGTCTACGCCCCGCTCATCCACGGCGCCACCACCGTGCTCTATGAGGGCAAGCCGGTCGGCACCCCCGATGCCGGCGCCTTCTGGCGCGTCGTCGAGGAGCACGACGTCGCCGCCCTGTTCACCGCGCCGACCGCGCTCCGCGCCATCAAGAAGGAGGATCCGGACGGCGAATTCATCCGCAAATACGACCTCTCCGGCATGCGC
>JAGRKY010000151.1 GCA_020442095.1 Bauldia sp. | reverse complement strand
TGCGCGGCTATCTCGAGGGCCGGAAAATGGCGAGCGCCTTCAACATGCTGCGCTCCAACGACCTGATCTGGCCCTATTTCATCGCCAATTACATGAAGGGCAAGGAGCCCTCGCCCTTCGACCTGCTCTACTGGAATTCGGACGCCACCCGGATGCCGGCGGCCAATCACGCTTTCTACCTGCGCAACTGCTACCTGAAGAACAGGCTCTCGACGGGTGAGATGGAGGTCGCCGGCGAAACGCTCGACCTCGGCAAGGTCAAGGCCCCGATCTACAATCTCGCCACCCGCGAGGACCATATCGCGCCGCCGCGCTCGGTCTTCTACGGATCGTCCTTCTTCGGTGGCAAGGTGACCTTCGTCCTGAGCGGCTCCGGCCATATCGCCGGCGTCATAAATCCGCCATCCCGGGACAAGTATCAATACTGGACGGGCCCCGCGCCGCGGGGTGACCGCTACGATGAATGGGCCGAGAAGGCAAAAGAGCATCCCGGATCCTGGTGGCCGCACTGGCAGCACTGGATCGAGGCAAGGAACAAGACCCGGGTGAAGCCCCCGAAGATGGGCGGCGGCAAGTTCAAGCCGATCGAGGATGCTCCCGGAAGCTACGTCAGGGTTAAGTCATGAGTGTTGCGATTATTGGTGCCGGGGCGATGGGCAAGGCGCTTGCCCGCAGGATCGCGGCGGCAGGCGAAAGCGTCCTCCTCACCGGCCGCGATCCGGCCAAGATCGCTGAAATCGCCGGGGACATCCCCGGCAACGTCAAGGCGGGACCGATTTCCAGCGTCGTCGACTCGGATGTCGTCATTCTCGCGGTCCCCTACCCCGCCGCCGCCGACGCCCTTACCGATGCCGGCCCGCTGACCGGCAAGGTCCTCGTCGACATCAGCAACCCGGTCGGTCCCGATCGGTCGCTTGCCATCGGCATGACGACCTCGGCCGGCGAAGAGGTCCAGAAGCTCGTCCCGCAGGCGCGTGTCGTGAAGGCCTTCAACACGATCTTCGCCGAATTGCTCGGTCTCAAGCTGAGCGAGCCCGACACCCCGCCGCAGGTGATGTTCGCCGGCGACCACGAATTCGCCAATCACAAGGTCGAGGCGCTGATCCGCGCCATCGGCTTCGAGCCGCTCGATGCCGGGCCGCTGAAGAATGCCCGCTTCATGGAGCCGGTCGGCCTGATGATGATCCAGCTCGGCTACGGCCTCGGCCGCGGCCCGCGGATCGCGCCGCGCTTCGTCGAATACTGAGCCGATGGGGCTGAACATCCTGATCCGGGAGACGAGCACCGCCGACCAGGACGCGGTCATCGATGTCGAGCGTCGCGCCTTCGGGCGTGACAGCGAAGCGGGCCTGACGCGCAATTTGCTGGCGGACCCGACAGCCGAACCGCGCCTGTCGCTGATCGCCGTCGAAACCGGCCGCCCGGTCGGCCACATCCTGTTCACCGCGGCCAGGATCGCGGACGCGCCCCGCCCGGTTGTCGCAACGATCCTCGCACCGCTCGCGGTCGTCCCTGAAGCGCAGGGCCTGGGAGTCGGTGGAAGGCTGATCGCCGAGGGCTTGAAGCAGCTCGGCACTCGCGGCACCGATCTCGTCTTCGTCCTTGGTCACCCCGGCTACTACCCGCGAGCTGGCTTCGCGCCCGCGGGCAGGCAGGGTCTCGATGCCCCCTACCCTATCCCCGAAAAGGACGCCGACGCCTGGATGGTCAAGCCGCTCCGCGACGGGATCGTCGGCGCGGTTACCGGCCGGGTGGTCGTCGCCGACGCGCTGATGCGGCCGGAATACTGGCGGGAATAGGACGTCGATCTCGACCCGATCCCGACACGAACGGACTTCAACGGCAGGATTTCCGGGTCCGACGCTCAGCCGTCGGCGACCTCTTCCTCGACATGCCCCGACGGTATGCCGTCGATCGAGACCGAATTGTGCTTGCGCCGATAGCCGGCGAGATCGTCCTTGCCCTCGGCCCAGTTGGCGAGCGACGGCCGTTCCCGCTTGTATTCGTGGATCGGAACGCCGAAGCCGCAGGAAGTCTGCGCCGATTCAACGTCGAGGACGATGATCTGCCGCGCCGCCACCGGCTCCTCGCCGCCGAATGCCTCGGCAAGCACCTTGCGATAGGCATCGCTGCCCTTCGGCAGCACCCGTCCCCGCCCGTAGAGCCTGACGATGTTCGGCGGCCCCTCGAAGGCGCAGAACATGATCGTCAGCCGCCCGTCGGCCCGGATATGGGTCGCGGTCTCGTTGCCGCTCCCCGTCCAGTCGAGATAGGCGACCGCGTTCGGGCCGAGCACCCGCATCGCATCGAGCCCCTTGGGCGACAGGCTGATCCGCGAGCCCTCGGCCGCGGTCGCGACGAAGAACATGTGCTGGCGCTCGATGAAGGCCTGCAGCTTAGGCTCGATGCTGGTGAAGAAATCCGCCATCCGGTCCCCTATTGCAGCTTGGCGAGCAATTCCTTCGTCGGATAGGAATCCGCCGGCATCCCGAGCTTGAGCTGGACGTCCTTGACCGCCTCGCGGGTCATCTCGCCGATGATCCCGTCGATCTTGCCGACGTTGTAGCCCTTCTTGGTCAGGATGGTCTGGAGCTGGGCGACTTCCTTGCCCGACAGGCTGTTGATCGGACCGCTGCCGCGGCCGACCTTCTTGGCGCCGTCCATCCGCGTCGCGAAATAGGCGGCCGTCGTCGTGTAGACCAGTGACGAGTTCCACTCGAGCAGCACGTTGAAATTCGGATAGGCGAGGAAGGCAGGTCCGTTCCGGCCCATCGGCAGGAGCAGCGCCGCCTCGAGCCCGTCCGAAGGCAGCTGCTTGTTGACGCCCTTCACCCCGGCCGCGACCCATTCGGACCGTGGCAGCTGGATCCGGAGGTCGGCCATCTCCCACGGGAAGTCCTTCGGCACCGACACTTCTTCAAGCCACGGCTCGCCGCGCCGCCAGCCGATATTGGCAAGGTAGTTGCCGGCCGAGCCGAGCGCGTCCGGCGAGCTCTTGATCAGGTTGACGTGGCCGTCGCCGTCGAAGTCGACGCCATAGTCGTAATAGTGCATCGGCAGGAACTGGAGCTGGCCCATCTCGCCCGCCCACGGCCCGCGCATCTGCGCCGGCGTCAGGTCGCCCCGGTCGATGATCTTCAGCGCCGCGATCAACTGCTGGCGGAAGAGATCGGGGCGCCGGCAGTCATAGGCAAGCGTCGCCAGCGACACGAGCGTATGACCGTCGCCGACGTTGGCGCCGAAATCGGTCTCGAGCCCCCAGAAGGCGACGATCACCGGCGCGGGAACACCGTAGGTCTGTTCGATCTTCTGGAAGGTCTTGGCGTATTTCTTGATCTGCCCCGGACCCTGCTTGACCCGGTATTGCTCGACCATCCGGTCGGAGAATTCCAGGAAGGTCTGGGAGAAGACGCCCTGGGCGCGATCCTTGTTGACGATGGCCTGGTCGAAATGGACGGCGCCGAGCCCCGCCTGGATCGCCTGCTGCGATACCCCGGCCTTGGCGGCGTCCTGCGCCACGCCTTTCAGCCAGGCATCGAAATTCGCTTCCTTGTGGCAGCCGGCAGCCAGCGCCGGTGATCCGGCGAGGCTCGCGACGACCGCGACGGCCGCGGCAAGTCGGGCGGTCAAATGCATGGTTGACTAGGTCTCCACTGATCGAGTCACACCCCCGAAGCACGCGACTATAGGGCGCGCGACCCCGGGAGCAAACACTTCGGGCTGTTGTTAGCGGCGAACCGTGTCGACGATCAGGCGGGCGCGTCGGCGAGGGAATCGCCGCCTCGCAGCGTCAGCCGGGCAAGCACGAAGGCCCCGATGCCGCAGAGTGCGATCGCCGTCACCATCGGCATCGT
>JAGRKY010000150.1 GCA_020442095.1 Bauldia sp. | reverse complement strand
CCTCGTCGACGTCGTGGGTGACGAATATCACCGTCTTCCGGGTCCGCTCCCAAAGGCCGAGGAGAACGTCCTGGAGCTGGCGGCGGGTGACATAGTCGAGCGCGCCGAACGGCTCGTCGGCGAGCAGGATCGGCGGATCGCTGGCGAAGACGCCGGCGACCGCGACGCGGGCGCGCATCCCGCCGGAGAGCTCCCGCGGCCAGGCGCGCGGGACATTGCTGAGGCCGACCATGTCGAGATGCTCCCGGGCAAGGCGCAGCCGCTCCGCCTTGGCCATCCCGGACACCCTGAGCCCGAAGGCGACATTGTCCTCGACCCGCATCCACGGAAAGACCGCGTCCTTCTGGAAGATGACGCCGCGATCGACCCCGGGCGCCTTGACCGGCCGGCCGAGCACCCTGACGTCGCCCGCATAGGCGGGAATGAGGCCGGCGACCACGTTAAGGAGCGTCGTCTTGCCGTGTCCGGAGCGGCCAAGCACGCAGACGAACTCCCCTTCCCCGATGTCCAGCGAGACGTCGCGAAGCGCCTCCACCCGGGTGCCGTCGTCGCGCTCGAAGACGACCGAAAGCTTCTTGATCGCGACGGCGGATTTGGTTTCGACCATCAGCATTGCCCTGTCCTCAGGCCCATCGCGTCACCCACCGGGCGAGCGCGACGAGCAGCATGTCCATAATGATTGCCGTCAAGGCGACGAGGCTGACGCATGCCAGCATGCCGGCGACGTTGTTGACGTTGGTGAGCGTCTTGATCGCCTGCCCGATCCCGCTCGGCGCACCGAGGATCTCGGCAAAGGTCTCGAGCCCCCAGGCACTGGCCAGCGTGATCCGCAGGCCGCCGAGAATTTCCGGCAGCGTACCCGGTATCAGCACCAGGAACAGCCGGTCGCGCCAGGAGGCGCCGCGCGCCATCGCGGATTTCTCGTAGACCGGATCGACATTGGCGGCCGCGCGCTGGGCGAAGATGACCATCATCACAGCGCTGTAGCCGCCGACCAGCAGCACCTGGGTGAAGGGCACGACGCCGAACCACAGCAGGAAGAGCGGAGCCGCGACCAGAACCGGCACCGTACCGAGGACGAGCACGATCGGGTCGACGATGAGCCGCAGCGGCCGGAGCCGCGCGCTGGCGATGCCGATGACGATGCCCACCGCGCTGCCGACGACGAGGCCGATCAGGACGTTGCGCGTCGTGTAGAGGAGAAGCGTGCCGTAGCCGGTCCGGCCGAGGCCGAAGACTTCCAGCCGCGGCGAGCGGAGGAAGTTGTTCCACAGGTCGACCGCTACCGCATAGGGCGACACGAGCCGGCTCGGCGGCAGTTCGAAGGCCAGCACCGTCCAGACGGCGAGGAACAGCAGAACGCCGCTGGGTGCGACCAGGAAATGCGCGAGCCAGCGGCCCCAGGCCGCTGGTCGCCTTTGCGTGGTGGCGCCGCCCGCCAGCGGGCTGGCGGCGCCTGGGCTCGTGTCCGTCATTCTGCCGCGACGCTGAGGATGCGATAGGCGTCGAGGTAGTTGAAGTTGTCGTACTGGGCCTTGGCCGTCTCGACGAGCGCCTGCTTGTCGTCGGAAAGCTCCATGCCGCCGACCTTCTCCATCAGCTTGTCGGAGGCCGCCTTGAGCGCGACCAGATCGTGATAGGCATCGCAGGCCCAGATCACGTCGTCGGCATCGTATTCGACTTCCGGCAGGACACCCTTCTCGATGTTGAACTTCGCTGCGGCATCGAAGGCGGTGCGGTAGTAGAGCGCCGAATCCGTCTTGTCGCAGTAGTTCTCCTGGAAGGCGAAGTCCGACAGCGGGCTCAGCGAGTCGATCGTCACCTTCAGGCCCTCGATGTCGAGGCTGGTCCCGGCGAAGGCGTTGACGTAGTCGAGCATCGCACCGAGGACATGCTCCGGATCCGCCTTCTCGTCGCGGATGATGCGGAACATCACCGACAGGAAGCGCAGAACCGTCTCGGGGTTTTCCTTCGCCCAGTCGGCGTCGGCGGCAACGCCCGGCGTGCCGACCAGCGCGGCGGTCGGCGAACCGGGACCGGCGGGCATGTAGGTCAGCACGTCGATCGGAGTGACCAGCGGAATCCAGCCGGCACCGCGAAGCTGGGCGGTGAACGGCGCGCCTGTCGGCGACTGGAATTCCACCTGGCCGCTGGACGCGAGCTGCTGGGCATTCGCGTCCGGCGTGATGACGAGGTCGGTATCCTCGGTCATGTCCATGCCGCCAAGCTTGAACACGGTGTCGAGGAAAATGCGGTTGTCGATGTTCGGCGCGGTGGCGAATTTCTTGCCCTTGAGCTGCGCCATGGTCGCCTTCATGGCATCCTCGAAGGACATGCCCTCGGCCATGAAGTCGTTGACCGTCTTCGCCCCGGTGTCTGGATGAGCGAGCACCGCGAAGCCCTGGAAGAGGTCGGTCAACCCGATGAAACGGACATTCTTGACCGAGTCCATCGCCGCAATGATATCCGGCGGATAGAGCGCCATCAGATCGACCTGCTTGTTGACCAGCAGCGGGATCGCCTGGTCGATCATGACCTTGCGGCCGTAGGGCCCGGGCGTGATGGTGATGCCGACGTCGTCATAATAGCCGAGCTTGATGCCGGCAACGAAGATCAGGTCGTTGGCGAAAGGCCGCATGCCGAGGCTGACCTCGACCTTCGGAATGTCGGTTCCCGCGCTGACGTTGTCGATCGAGAAACCGAGGCCCTTGTCCTCGGCGGAAGCACCGCCGAGGAGGGAAAGCGTCAGGAAAGCGGCTAAGGGATATTTTAGGCTGGCAAGCTTCAGGGACATAGGTCTTCCTCCTGTCATTCGGCTGCTGCGCTGAGGATCCGGTAGGCATCGAGGTAGTTGAAGTTGTCGTACTGGGCCTTGGCTGTCTCGACGAGCGCCTGCTTGTCGTCGGAAAGCTCCATGCCGCCGATCTTCACCATCAGTTCGTCGGAGGCAGCTTTCAGCGCGACCAGGTCGTGATAGGCGTCACAGGCCCAGATCAGATCGTCGGCGTCATACTCGGCCTCGGGCAGCACGCCCTTTTCCATGTTGAACTTCGCCGCGGCGTCGAAAGCGGTGCGGTAGTAGAGCGCCGACTCCGTGTTGTCGCAGTAGTTCTCCTGGAAGGCGAAGTCCGACAGCGGGCTCAGCGCATCGATCGTCAGCTTCAGCCCGTCGATATCCAGGGTCGTGCCGGCGAAAGCGTTGACGTAGTCGAGCATCGAGCCGAGGACGTGCTCCGGGTCAGCCTTCTCGTCGCGGATGATGCGGAACATCACCGAGAGGAAGCGCAGCACAGTCTCCGGATTCTCCTTCGCCCAGTCGGCATCGGTGGCGACGCCCGGCGTACCGACCAGAGCTGCAGTCGGCGAGCCCGGACCCGCCGGCATGTGGGTCAGCACGTCGATCGGGGTGACCAGCGGAAGCCAGCCGGCGCCGCGAAGCTGGGCGGTGAACGGAGCACCGTCGGGCGACTGGTACTGAAGCTCCCCGCTCGAAGCGAGCTGCTGGGCGTTCGCGTCAGGCGTGATGACGAGGTCGGTATCCTCGGTCATGTCCATGCCGCCGAGCTTGAACACGGTGTCGAGGAAGATGCGGTTGTCGATATTCGGCGCCGTGGCGAATTTCTTGCCCTTGAGCTGGGCCATGGTCGCCTTCATGGCGTCCTCGAAGGACATGCCCTCGGCCATGAAGTCGTTGACCGTCTTCGCCCCGGTATCGGGATGGGCGAGGATGGCGAAGCCCTGGAAGAGATCGGTCAGCGCGATGAAGCGGATGTTCTTCACCGAATCCATCGCTGCGATCACGTCCGGCGGATAAAGCGCCTGCATGTCGATCTGCTTGTTGATCAGCAGCGGGATCGCCTGGTCGAACAGCACCTTCCGCCCATATGGCTCGGGCGTGATCGTGATGCCGACATCGTCGAAATAGCCGAGCTTGATACCCGAAACGAAGATCAGGTCATTGGCGACCGGACGCATGCCGAGGCTGACCTCGACTTTCGGAATGTCGGTTCCCGCGCTGACATTGTCGATCGAGAAACCGAGGCCTTTCTCCTCGGCCTGTGCCGAAAAGGAATAAGCTGATGCCGCAGCGCATAAGGCGATGGCGGCCCGACGGAACCGGAAACTGGATGGCATGACGTGATCCTTTTTATTTACCCCGAACGCGCATGCGGACCGCGACTCCACACTTCGCCGGCTCCGTCGCGAAAGGACGGTCGGCGCCCACGCTCCCCAAACACGCCGGCAAAACGTAACACAAGAATTGAATTATGTATGCATATTTTGTATGCGGTCGTTGATCTGGATTTGATCATCTTGTGAAATGTCACTCTCGATTCGAAAGCAGCTCCGACACATGCCCGTAAGTGAGATCAGCGCCGCCCCCCTCGCCCGCAGAAGCCTGCATGATGAGTTGGTCGAGGGCGTCCGCGACATGATCATCGACGGCAAGCTGAAGCCGGGCGAGAAGATCCCCGAGCGCGCCCTGACGGAGCATTTCGGCGTTTCCCGTACGCCCCTGCGCGAATGCCTCAAGGCGCTTGCCGCGGAAGGGCTTGTCGAGCTCGTCCCGAACCGCGGCGCCATCGTCGCTAGGATCACGCCCGAGGAGATCGACGAGCTCTTTCCGATCCTTGGCGCGCTCGAGGCCCTCGCGGGCGAGCTTGCATGCACTCGCCTGGATGACGCCGACCTTCAGAAGCTTCGCTCCATGCACGAGCGGATGGTCGACCACTTCCATTACGGCGAAGAAGGCCCCTATCGGCGCATCAATCGGCAGTTTCACCAGACGCTTTTCGACATCGCCGGAAACGCATCGCTTTCGGAGATGTACAGGCAGCTCCTCGGCCGAATTCACCTCGTCCGCTTCCTTGTCGACAAGCGCGAGACCGACTGGCAGAAGGCCGTGGACGAACACGAGCGGATCATGGACGCGCTCGAGCGGCGGGATGGCGAGCGCCTCGCCCAGATCCTGAAGCAGCACCTCACCGAGACCGCCGCGGACCTCTCGCGCCAATCCCTGACGACCGCGCGGCCCCTGCCGAAAACCGGCTCCACCCGATGAAGGTTCAGGCTTGCCAATCCAGGCTGGGCCAATTATGAATTCATAATTCAAAATAACCAGGCCGAGGACCTCCTGCCGGGTCACCGTGCCGACATGCGTCAGATGCGAGGTCAGCGATGACGATAGCGCCCCCTTCCGAAGATGATGAGCCGCCACTCCCCCTCGAAGGCATGCGGGTCCTCGACGTCAGCCAGGTGATGGCCGGCCCCTTCTGCTCGATGATGCTCGGCGACCTCGGAGCGGACGTCATCAAGGTCGAGCCTCCGAAGGGCGGCGACCAGACCCGCGGCGCCATGGGCTTCCGCCTCAAGGGCGAGGACAGCCTCGGCTTCATCATCATGAACCGTAACAAGCGCTCGATCGCGCTTGACCTCAAGACCGACGAAGGCCGCGAGGCTTTCTATCGCCTGGTCAAGACCGCCGACGTGCTGGTCGAGAATTACCGCCCCGGCGCGGTGAAGCGCCTCGGCATCGACTACGAGACGCTGAAGGAGATCAATCCGGGCCTGATCTACGCCTCGATCTCCGGATTCGGCCAGACCGGGCCGTGGTCGCAGCGCCCGGGCTTCGACCTGATGGCGCAGGCGATGTCCGGCATCATGAGCATCACCGGCCACCCCAACGGCCCGCCTGCCAAATCCGGCGTGCCGGTCACCGATATCGGTTGCGCCCTCTTCGCCCTCTACGCGATCCTCGCCGCCTATATCGGGCGCCAGAAGACCGGCCTCGGCCAGCATATCGACGCCTCCCTCTTCGAGGCCGGCATCGCCTTCGCGATCTGGGACATCGCCGAATTCTGGGGTACCGGCCGGGTCCCCGGCCGCATCGGCACCGCCAACCGGATGAGCGCGCCCTACCAGGCCGTGAAGGCGCAGGACGACTATTTCGTCATGGGCGCCAACAACGACCGCCTCTGGCAGCGGCTCTGTGCGCTGATGGAGCGGCCCGACCTCCTCAAGGATCCGGACTATGCCTCGATCACCGATCGGCTCGCCAATCGCGAAGCGCTGATCGCCGACCTCGAGACGACCTTCGCGACGAAGCCTGCCGCGGAATGGATCGACCTGATGCTGGAGGCGGGCATCCCTGCCGGGCCGATCTACGACTATGCCGAAGCGCTCGGCAGCGACCACGCCCGCGAACGCGGCATGACCATGGAGATCGACCACCCTGTCGAGGGTCTGGTGCGCACCATCGGCTATCCCGTCAAGCTTTCGGGCACGCCGCAGCGGGTCCGGCGTCACCCGCCCCGCCTCGGCGAGCATACCGACGAGATACTGGCCGAACTCGGCTTCGACGAGGAGGCGCGCGGCCGCCTCAACCACAGGCCGGCGGCCGAATGAGCGACGGCCGCGTCCACCTCGCCATCGCCGAGGGCGTCGCCACGGTTGTCTTCGATCGCCCGGAGGCGCGCAACGCCATGACCATGGCGATGTATGCCGAACTCGGCGAAGCCTGCGAGGCGATCGCCGGCGATCCGTCGGTCAGGGTCGCGGTGTTCCGCGGCGCCGGCAACAGCTTCGTCGCCGGCACCGACATCGCCTATTTCACAGGCTTCACGTCCGCCGAGGACGGCATCGCCTATGAGCAGACGATCGACGCGACCGTCGACCGGCTGGAGCGGCTCCCCGTCCCGACCGTCGCCGCGATCACCGGCGCTGCGGTCGGCGGCGGCCTCATCCTCGCCGCCGCCTGCGACATCCGTATCGCCACGCCCGAGGCCCGGTTAGGCATCCCGATTGCCCGGACCGTCGGCAATTGCCTGTCCATCGCCAACACCGCCCGGCTCGCGGCCGCCTTCGGCGTGTCGCGCGCAAAGCGGATCCTGCTCCTCGCCGAGCTCCTTTCCGCCGAGGAAGCGCGGGCCTGCGGTTTCCTGACCGACATCGTCGCGGGCGAGGCCATCGACGATCGCATCACGGCGCTCTGCGGGACGCTCTCCGCCCACGCCCCGATCACCATGCGCGCGGCCCGCGAGGCGCTCCGCCGCATCGTCGTCGAGGGATTGCCCGACGACGGCGATCTCATCCGCGCCGCCTATGGCAGCGAGGATTTCCGCCGCGGCGTTACCGCCTTCCTCGACAAGGTGAAGCCGCGCTTCGAGGGTTCATGACGTTGGAACAGGGGTGATGCGATGAAGTTCGATTTCGACGGCAAGGTTGCGCTGGTCACCGGCGCGGGAAGCGGCATCGGCCGCGCCACCGCCCTTGGGCTGGCGAAGGACGGCGCAACCGTCGTCTGCCTCGACGTCACCGGCGATCAGGACGTCGCGGCGGAGATCGAGGCGGCCGGGGGCAAGGCCCTCGGCATTACCCTCGACGTCCGCGACACGGCCGGCTGGGCGCGCGTGGTTGCCGATGTCGAGAAGCAGTTCGGCCAAATCGACATCCTCGTCTCCTCGGCCGGCATCGCCGTTCCCGGCGACCGACCGCATGAGGTCAGCGAAGAGGTCTGGGACCGCATCCTCGACATCAACGCCAAGGGCGTCTGGCTCGGCATGAAGGCGGTGCTGCCCGGTATGATCGCCCGGAAATCGGGCAAGATCGTCAATGTCGCCTCGACCGCCGCCCATATCGGCCTCCGCGACGCGGCCGCCTATTGCGCCTCCAAGGGCGCGGTGCTCGCCCTCACCCGCCAGGCCGGCGTCCAGCACGCCCCGGACAACATCCAGATCAATTCCGTCTCGCCCGGCACGACCATGACCGGCATCCAGCGCGACGTCACCGACGAGCAGCGCGCCGCCTTCATGAAGCTGACGCCGATCGGCCGTTTCGCGGAATCCGACGAGGTCGCCGCAGTGATCCTGTTCCTCTGCTCGGAAGGCTCGTCCTTCATGGCCGGCGCCGATGTCGGCATCGACGGGGGCATGGTCGCCTTCTGACCGGTCGCTTAGCCGGAGAACCGGCAGCCGACCGAGCCGAAGCCGGTGAAGATCGCCTCGACCGTGCTGCCGCGGGCGGCGAACTCGAGCCCGGTATAGGTTCCGGTGGTCACCATCATCCCGGCGGCGATGCCATCGCTGAGCCGCATGTGATTGACCAGTGCGATCGCCGGGACCAGCGGGTCGCCCGCGGCATGGCCTCCGGTCCGCCGCACGACCTCCTTCCCGTCGATGATGACCCGCGCCTCGAGCGCCGCGAGGTCGAAGGAGCGCCAGTCGTCGCGAGGCGCGCCGACGATGAACCCGCCATTCGCCATGAAATCCGCTGCGCGTTCGATAGCCGGCGTAGCGTCATAGTCGCGGAACCGCGTCTCGACGATCTCGATCGCCGGAAAGGCCGTCACCGCCGACTCGATCTCTGCCCGCTCATACGGCTCGTCGCGGGGTGCCAGCGTCTCATCGAAGCGGAACGCGATCTCCGCCTCGATGCCGAACATCGACAGCGGTTCCGACGGGACCGTTGCGCCGTCGGCAAAGACGCCGGAGCGGACGAGGATGCCGGCCATCAGCCCGACGTCGGGCGCAATCGCGACCTTCCAGCCGGCGACCTGGTCGCCCATCAGGTCCAGCGTGACCCGCTGGATGGCATAGGCCTCGTCGCCGTTCTGCGGCCTGAGCTCCTCGGCAAAGCGGTCGAGCCGCTCGCCGCTTTCCCGGGCCGTGGCGAGCAGCCTTGCAGCCCGCACGATCGCGGCGGGATCGATCTCGGTCATGCGTCGGTCGCCCCGGTCAGCACGGCCATCGCGGCATCCACGCCGCCCGGGCTGTGCGGCACGCCGGCGAGCCGCAGCCCCATCTCGACGCCGCCGAGCGTGCCGATCAGCGCGAGGTCGTTGAAATCGCCGAGATGGCCGATGCGGAAGACGCGGTCCTTGAGGATGCCGAGGCCGTTGCCGAGGCTCATGTTGAAGCGTTCGAGGATCAGCCGGCGCAGCCCGTCAGCGCTCTGGCCTTCCGGCAGCCGAACCGCGGTCAGCGAGCCCGAATAGTCGCGCGGTTCGAGGCATTGCACCGCGATGTCGCCGCCCTCGCCCCAGGCAGCGACCGCCGCCCGGCTCGCCGCGCCATGCCGGGCATGCCGGGCGAAGACATTGCCGAGCCCCTCCTCCTCCAGCATCGCCACCGCCTCCTGCAGGCCACGCAGCAGGTTCGTCGCCGGCGTATAGGGGAAGTAGAAGCCGGCATTCGCTTCGAGCATCGGCCGCCAGTCCCAGAAACTCCGGGGTATCGTCGCGGCCTCGGCCGCCGCCAGCGCCTTGTCGCTCACCGCGTTGAAGGAGAGCCCGGGCGGCAGCATCAGCCCCTTCTGGCTGCCGCCAATGGTGACGTCGACGCCCCATTCCCCGTGGCGGTAGTCGATCGAGCCGAGCGACGAGATCGTGTCCACCATCAGAAGCGCCGGATGGCCCGCCGCGTCGATCGCCGCCCGCACCGCCGCGATGGGGCTGGTGCAGCCCGTCGAGGTCTCGTTGTGGACGACGCAGACGGCGCGGATCCGATGGTCCGCGTCGTCGCGGAGCGCCGCCTCGATCGCCGCCGGGTCGGCGCCACGCCGCCAGTCGGTCTCGATGACGATGGGGTCCAGGCCAAGCCGCTTCGCCATGTCGCTCCACAGCGTCGCGAACCATCCGGTCCGCACGGTCAGGACCCGGTCGCCGGGCGACAGCGTGTTGACCAGCGCTGCCTCCCACGCCCCTGTCCCCGAAGCCGGGTAGACGATGACCGGCCCGCTCGTCTGGAAGACACGCTGGAGCGCGGTCAGAATGCTCCGCGCAAGATCGGTAAAGGCCGGACCGCGATGGTCGATGGTCGGCTCGGCGATCGCGTGGAGCACCCGGTCCGGGACATTGGTCGGCCCGGGGATCTGCAGGAAGTGGCGGCCCGGTGCGCGGCTGTTGCTCATGGTTGGCCCTCCAGAACTGGAAGCGCCGGCGCCGGATGGCGCTCGGCGAAGGCTGCGGCGAAAGCGAGAAGCGATGCGTCGGTGCCGAAACCGGCGGCGAATTGCACCCCGATCGGCAGTCCGGCCTCCGACACCGCGACCGGCAGGCTGATCGCCGGCGCCCCCGCGATGTTCACCCAGCCGGTGAACACGGCGTGGTCGCGCGGGCCTGCCGCCCTTCCGGCAATCGTATCGGGAAACGGCGTCGCGGCATCCCAGGGCAGCGCCGCGGCCGTCGGGGTCAGCACCAGGTCGACATCCTCGAACAGCTCGGCGCATCGTCGCCTGAAGGCGGCAATCCTTTCCAGCGCGTCGATATAGTCGGCGCCGGTCAGCTTCTCGCCGTCGGCGATCATGGCGCGAACCGACGCGCCCGCCAGCGCACCGATTTCCGTGTTGTATTGCGTCCCGAGCCAGGCTGCGCCGGCGCGCGAAACGACGTGCCAGATGCGCCCGGCATCATCGAGATCGAAGAAGACCTCCGCCTCGCGGACCGGATAGCCCTCCGCGGCGAGGGCCGCCGCGATATCGGCGGTCACGGCCGCGACTTCCGGGTCGACCGGCGCGCCGCCGAATTGCGGGATGTAGAGGATGCGGGGTTTTTCCGCCTTCCATGGCGGCGCGGCCGCGTAGAGCGACCGGCGGTCACGCGGATCGGGCGACGCCATCACTGCGTCAAGCAGGCTCGCATCCGCGACCGAGGTCGTCAGCGTCCCCGCCGCCTCGAAATCGGTGAGGATCGCCGGAAAGCCGTCGATGCGCGGCACATGCCCCGCCGAGGGCTTCCAGCCGACGAGCCCGGTATGGCAGGCGGGCCGGCGGATCGAGCCGCCGCCATCGGTGCCGATCGCCGCCGTCACCAGACCCGCAGCGACCCCGGCGGCCGCGCCGCCCGACGATCCGCCCGGTGTCAGCGCGAGGTTCCACGGGTTCCGGGTCACGCCGAAGAGCTCGTTGTCGGTGTAGCCTTCGAGGGTCAGTTCCGGGACGTTGGTCTTGCCGACGATCACCGCTCCGGCGGCGCGCAGGCGCGCGATCGGCAGTTCGTCGACCTCGGGCACGAAATTGGCGAGCGCCCGGCTCCCCCAGGTCGCCGGCATCCCGGCGACGAGGATATTGTCCTTGACCGAAACCGGTATGCCTTCGAGCGCCGATCGCGGCGCGCCGGTGGCGAGCCTCGCGTCGCTCTCCCGCGCCGCGGCGCGGGCGCCCGCCTCGTCCAGCGCGACGAAGCTGTTGAGCTGCGGGTCGAACCGCCGGGTCCGGTCGAGGCACCGGTCGAGCAG
>JAGRKY010000149.1:4395-8218 GCA_020442095.1 Bauldia sp. | reverse complement strand
CCAAGGCGGTAGAGGCTCGCCCGCGCATTCCGCTCACTCGTCGGCATCCTCCAGCGGCGCGCCGCGACAACCTCCGCCAGCATCGCGTCGCGCTCCGCATTGGAGAGCCGCAGCCGTTGCGTCAGGCGCTCGACGTCCTCCTCTACCCGGCAGCCAAAAGCGGCGAGCCTGAGCGGGAGGCCGGCATCGGGATCGAACCGCAGGAGCCGTTCGAAGGGGCCGAGATAGGCAACCCCGGCGAGGATCACGCCGAGAATGCCGGAATCCTGCATCCTCCCGAGCGTCTCGAAGGCCCTTGGGGCACTGGCGAGCCGGCGCATTTCCTGGCCTATGCGCTCGGCTGAGAGTTCCCGCAGGTCGTTCCGCGCCCGAATCGCGGCCGACAGCCCCTCGGGATCGAATCCGCCTTGCCCGAACTCCGCATTGAAGCGGAAGAAGCGCAGGACGCGAAGCCGATCCTCGGCGATCCGTTGGCCCGGGTCGCCGATGAACCGGACGCGGCGCGCGAGGATATCGGCGAAACCTTCAAGCGGGTCGTAGACCTTGCCCGCCGCATCGACCGACAGGGCATTGACGGTGAAATCTCGGCGTCTCGCGTCGGCGGTCCAGTCCGTTCCGAAGCGGACAACCGCGTGCCGCCCGTCGGTTTCGACATCCTCCCGAAGCGTGGTCACCTGATGGGGAACGCCATCGGCGACCAGCGTCACGGTTCCATGCTCGATCCCGGTCGGCACGGCCTTGCAGCCCGCCTCCGCCGCACGGCGCATGACGGACTCCGGCGCGAGCGGGGTCGCGAAGTCGAGTTCCTCCACGGCCAGCCCGGCAAGGGCGTTGCGCACCGCGCCGCCGACAATCCGCGACGGCTCCGAGTCCTTGTCGAGAATGGCGAATGTCTTCCGGGTGGCCGGCGTCCTCAGCCAGTCTGCATCGCCAAGATCCGGAAGGTGCCTGCTCATCGTCCTGGGACGATCATTCGAAATGACCGGGGATCAGTTCGCCGTCGATATACTGGGCCGGCACATAGGTGCTGCCGGGTGGCGCGCCGGTGAAATGGATGAATGACAGCATCGCACCGATCATCACGGCGGCACCACCCGCGGCGAGCCAGCCGATCGTCTTCATCGGCCAGTCGCCGGCGTCGTTGATCCTTCCGCGGGTCGCGAACAACCAGCCGACATAGATGCCGAACGGCAGCAGGAAGAATATGACATCAAACGCGATCAGCCGGCCCATCAGTCGAATATCCGCTCATAGAGACCACGGATGATTCCCGCGGTAACGCCCCATATATAGTGTCCTTCATAGGGGATTTCGTAAAAGGTCCTTGGTCTTCCGGCGAATATCCGGCTCGCTCGGCGGTGGTTTTCCTCCGTCATCAGAAACGAAAGCGGCACCTCGAAGACGCCCTCGACCTCGTCCCGATTGAGGGTCAGGGCGAATTCGGGTTCGACACGCCCGAGGATCGGGAAGATGCGATAGCCGGTGCGGCTGAGATAGGGCGTAAGCGCGCCGACGATCGATATCGCGCCGGCGTCGAGGCCGATCTCTTCCTTTGTCTCGCGAAGCGCGGTCGCGGTGGGGTCGGCGTCGGTCGGATCGATCTTGCCTCCGGGAAAGGCTATCTGCCCGGCATGGGCTGTCAGATGGGCGGTTCGTTCAGTCAGGAGAACCGTGACCCCGGGCTCCCGTGCAATCGCCGGAATGAGGACCGCGGCGTCGCGATAGCTGAAAGCGACGTCCGCCAGATCGGGGTTGAGGACGTGGTCTCCCTGCAGTTCCGATTCCCCGGGCGTCGGTCCCGTCGCCAGCCTTGCGGCGGCCAGCGGGAAGAACCGTGCCGGCGCGAAGATCGATTCGTCCCGGTCCTCCTGACTCATCCCCGGCGGCCCACCCGATCGGCCAGCGTGTTCACAAACCGGTGAATGGCGTGGCGAAGATGTGTTCCCCGAGGAGAGACTGCGACCATCCATTCCCGGCGCGGCCATTGTTTCGCCGCGCTTTACCCTATGTGATTAGATTCAGCCGCAAGACCTCGATCAGGCCCGGGGCCGGGACAATCCTCTATTGCGGCAGCGCCGCTCATGCAACACTTGGGGAATTCCGGCATGGGTCGGACGTTCCCTCACCCAGGTAGAAAAGCGTCACCGAAATGAGCGCACTCAATCAACCGAAGACCGCCGTCGACCCCGACAGGATTCTCGCCGAAACCGAAGCGGCAGTGGCCAGGATCAGGGCCGCCCGCGAGGCGATCGGCAAGGTGATCTATGGCCAGGAGACGGTCGTCGATCGAACCCTGATCACGCTGCTGGCCGGCGGACACGGACTGCTGATCGGCGTGCCGGGTCTCGCCAAGACCAAGCTGGTGGAGACCCTCGGCACGGTATTCGGCCTTTCCGCCGCCCGCGTCCAGTTCACGCCGGACCTGATGCCCTCCGACATCCTCGGTACCGAGGTGATGGACGTCGGTGCGGATGGCAGCCGGGCGTTCCGCTTCCTGCCCGGTCCCGTCTTCACCCAGTTGCTGATGGCGGACGAGATCAACCGGGCGAGTCCGCGGACCCAGTCGGCGCTCCTGCAGTCGATGCAGGAACACCACGTCACAGTCGCCGGCGAACGCCACGACCTGCCGACCCCATTCCACGTGCTTGCGACACAGAACCCCCTGGAACAGGAAGGCACCTATCCTCTCCCGGAAGCGCAGCTCGACCGCTTCCTGCTCCAGATCGACGTCCACTATCCCGATCGCGATGCAGAGCGGCGCATGCTGTTCGAGACCACCGGTGCGACAGATACGGGCGCCGAACAGGTGCTTGACGGTGCCGGCGTGCAGGCCATCCAGCGCCTGGTTCGCGGCATGCCCGTCGGCGAAACCGTTGTCGAGGCAATCCTCAACCTGGTGCGTTCTGCCCGTCCCGGCAGCGGCGACGCCAAGCTCGATGACGCGATCGCCTGGGGCCCCGGTCCCCGCGCCAGCCAGTCACTGATGCTGGCCGTGCGCGCCCGCGCGCTGATCGACGGCCGCTACGCTCCGTCGCTCGACGACGTCAGCGAGCTGGCGGAACCGGTACTCAAACACCGCATGGCGCTTTCCTTCACGGCTCGCGCCGACGGCATGACCGTCAGCGAAGTCATCGCCGGCCTGAAGGCGAAGATCGGGTGACATGGCGACGGTCGCGACGGCCAGTCCTGGTGGTGACCTCCGCGGAGCGCTGACCGAAGCGAAAGGCGTCGCGAGCGGGCTCCCGGACCTGCTTGTTGAGGCCCGGCGTGTCGCGGCCACGATCATCGCCGGCTGGCACGGCCGGCGGGTGGCGGGTCGCGGCGAAACATTCTGGCAGTTCCGCCCGTTCATGCCGGGAGAGGCCGCGGCAACCATCGACTGGCGACGTTCGGCCCGTGACGATCAATACTATGTCCGCGAAAAGGAATGGGAAGCCGCCCACATGGTCTGGCTCTGGGCCGACCTTTCGGCGTCGATGGCCTTTGCGTCCCGGCTTGCCGATGTCTCGAAGCGCGACCGGGCGCTGGTGCTGCTCCTCGCGCTCACCGAATTGCTGGCAACCGCGGGCGAGCGGGTCGGCCTCCTCGGCGAGAGCGATCCGATCCTGGCGCGCGACGCGGCCGAACGGATCGCCGACTTCCTTTCCCGCGCCGAAGCCCGCCGTCCCGACACCCGGGTCCTGCGCCGCTTCACCGACGCGGTTCTGATCGGCGATTTCCTCGACCCCCTGCCCGAGACCGAGGCGTTCCTCGACGCCATTGTCAGGACCGGCGCCCGCGCGCACCTCATCCAGGTCGTCGATCCGATAGAGGAGACCTTCCC
>JAGRKY010000149.1:0-4343 GCA_020442095.1 Bauldia sp. | reverse complement strand
GGCCGCGCCGAACAGTATCAGCAGGACTATCGTAACCGCCTGGCGGCACTCCGCGAGACTTTGTCGACGATTTGCAGGCGGCGGGACTGGAGCTTCCTGATCCACCGGACCGACCGGCCTGCGACCGAGCCTCTGCTTTCGATCCATGCGCGGCTCGCCGACCGCCACTCCCATGCCGCGGCAGCGAGCTGGGGAACGGCCGCATGAGCGCGCTGCCTTTCGCCTTCTCCTACGCGCCGGTGCTGCTGGCGCTTCTGGCGCTGCCGCTGATCTGGCTCCTGCTGCGGGTGACGCCGCCGAAGCCCAAGACGGAGAGCTTCCCGCCGACCCGACTACTGCTCGAAATTGCCCGCAAGGAGGAGCAGCCGGCCCGGACGCCATGGTGGCTGATCCTGCTGCGCTGCCTGATGGCGGCGGCTCTGATCGTCGCGCTGGCCGGTCCGGTCTTCAAGCCGGCAATGGAACAGGCGCCGGGCTCGGGCCCGCTGCTCATCGTCGTCGACAATGGCTGGGCCTCGGCCCCGCATTGGGACGCGACGATCGAAACGGCGCGCCGGATCATCGGCCTCGCCCAGGACAGCGGGCGCACCATGTCCCTCCTCGCCACCGCCGATGGCGCCCGCCAGGAACTCTCGCCAACCGATGGCGAGGAGACCCTGCGCCGGCTGGAGGCCCTCGCGCCCCGCCCCTACGCAGCCAACTACAACGAAGTCATTCCGGCGATCGACGCCGTTATCCGCGACACCACCTTCGGTGGCGTGGCCTGGCTGTCGGACGGGCTCGGCGGCAGCGCCAACGAGGGCTTCGGCGGTTATCTCGCGGAATGGGTGAACGGCCCGATGGTCGTTTATGCCGACAGCAGCAGCGAGATCATGGCGCTGACCCCGCCGATCGGCGGCCCGGAGGCGCTGACCGTCCCGGTGATCCGCGACGATCCCTCCTCGCCGACGGCCGGCTTCGTTCGCGCCACCGACCTCAAGGGCCGGTCGATCGGGGACTTCCCCTTCGCCTTCGCGCCCGGCGAGACAGGCACGGAGGCGAGCATCGAACTGCCGGTCGAGCTGCGCAACGACATCGCCCGGCTCGACATTGTCGGCGCTGAGACGGCTGGCGCCGTGCAATTGCTCGACGAACGCTGGCGGCGGCGCCGGGTCGGGCTGCTGTCGGGCGCGGCGGCCGACGCGGCGCAGCCACTGCTCTCGCCACTCTATTACATCGCCCGCGCGGTCCAGCCCTTCGCCGACGTCCAGGAGCCGCGCGACGCGAATGCCGCGGTCGCGGTTCCCGAGCTGATCGATGCCGGCGCCTCTGTCATCGTCATGGCCGACATCGGCACGCTGCCGGCCGACGTGGAGCAGACTGTCGCCGCCTGGGTGGCCGACGGCGGCACCCTCGTCCGCTTCGCCGGACCTCACCTCGCGGCGGCCACCGACTCGCTGATCCCGGTGCGTCTCCGGCAAGGCGACCGCGCGCTCGGCGGCAGCCTGACCTGGCAGGAAGAGCAGCCGCTGGCGAGTTTCGCCGAAAACAGCCCCTTCGCGGGCATGACCGTGCCGGACGACGTTCTGATCAAGCGGCAGGTGCTGGCCGAGCCGGACGGCTCGCTCTCCGATCGCACCTGGGCGGCGCTGGGCGACGGCACGCCACTGGTGACCGCGGTCCAGTCCGGCCGCGGCTGGCTTGTGCTCTTCCACGTGACGGCGGACACGAGCTGGTCGAACCTTCCCCTGTCCGGCACCTTTGTCGAGATGTTGCGGCGCGTCGTCGCCTTCTCGAGTGCCGTCCGCCGGCAGACCACGGCCGATCCGACCGCGACCGCCACGATCGCCCCCTACCGGCTGCTGGACGGACACGGCCGCCTCGTCAATCCCGGACCGGACGCGCGGCCGATTCCCGCAGACGCGACGGCAATCATTCCCAATGCCGAGCATCCGCCCGGTCTCTACGGTACGGAAGAGGGCTTCCGGTCCCTGAACCTTCTCGGCGAGGACACGGTCTTGGCCCGTTTCGATTCGACCACGGTCCCTTCGGCAACGGTCCAGCCCTACCCGACCGAGGCCCCGATCGACCTGCGTCCGTGGCTGCTCGCGGCGGCTCTCGGCCTGTTCCTGCTCGATGCGCTCGCCGTTCTCTGGCTGAACGGGGCCCTGTCCCGAACCCGACGCCGGCCCGCCACGGCGGCCCTGATCGCGCTCGGCATCATCGTCGTTGCAGCGTCGATCGCCGCGCCTGCCCTTGCCGACGAGGCAAGCGACCAGTTCGCCATCGACGCTGTCAGCGAGACCCGCCTCGCCTACGTGGTCACCGGCAACGCCGACATCGACATGGCAAGCGAGAGCGGGCTGTTCGGCCTGTCTCAGGTGCTCGCCGAACGCACCGCGCTGGAGCCGGGCAACCCGGTCGGGGTCGACCCGTCACGCGACGAACTGGCCTTCTTTCCGCTTCTCTACTGGCCGATCGACCCGGATGGCCCGCTGCCGTCTTCGGCGACGATGGCGCGGGTCGACGCCTATATGCGCCAGGGCGGCACGGTTCTCTTCGACACCCGGGACCAGCTCGAAAGGTCGAGCAACCTCAATACCTTCACCGGCACGCCGGCGGTCGAGCGGCTGCGCGAGATGCTGGCGAGCCTCGACGTGCCGCCGCTCGAGCCCGTTCCGGCCGACCACGTGCTGACCAAGGCCTTTTATCTCCTCAACGACTTCCCCGGCCGCTATTCCGGCGGCCCGTTATGGGTCGAGGCGATCGACGGCAACCAGGATCGATCCGACAGGCCGGCGCAGCCTGGCGACGGCGTTTCCTCGATCCTGATCACCGAGAATGATTTCGCCGCCGCCTGGGCCATGAATGAAAGCGGCGACCTGCTCTATTCGACGATACCCTCGGATCCGCTCCAGCGGGAGATGGCCTTCCGCACCGGAGTCAATATCGTCATGTACACCCTGACCGGGAACTACAAGGCCGATCAGGTCCATGTCCCGGCGCTGCTCGAAAGGCTCGGCCAATGACCTGGTCGCTCGCCTTCGAGCCGCTGCTGCCGATGTGGCTGCTGGTCGCCGCGGCAGTCGTCGCCGTCATCCTCGTCGTGCCCGGCCTTCTCCGCCGGATGCGCGGCGCCTGGCTGCGGGCCGCCGCCGCCTTGGTCCTGCTCGTAGCACTCTTCAACCCGGTGGCGCTGAGGGAGGATCGCGAACCGCTGCCCACCGTCGTCGCGCTGGTCGTCGACCAGAGCGCGAGCCAGGACCTCGACGATCGCGCAGCGATGACCACCAAGGTCGAGGCCGCACTCAAGGAGCGGCTCTCGGAGTTCCGCAATATCGAGGTGAGGACCGTGGAGGCCGGCAAGGCCGGCGGCGCCACGGTCGACGGAACGCTGCTTTTCGGGCCGTTGGAGACCAGCCTCGTCGACGTGCCGCCGGAACGGCTGGGCGCCGTCGTCATGCTCACCGACGGCGAGGTCCATGACATTCCGCAATCGCCTGACGCACTCGGGCCCCGAACCCCTGTCCACGTGCTCCTGTCCGGACGCGACGACGAATACGACCGTCGTCTGATCGTCGATAACGCTCCTCGCTTCGGCATTGTCGGCGAGACGCAGACAATCCGCTTCCGCGTTGTCGATGATGGCCCGGCGCCGCGGAGCGGCCGGGTCCGCGTTACCGTCACCCGTGATGGCAATCCGCTGTCGAGCGAGCTCGTCACGCCGGGCGAGCCCTTCGAATTCACCTTCGAGGTTGCCCATGGCGGGCCGAACATCCTGGAATTCGAGGCCGAGCCGATCGACGGCGAACTGACCGACGTCAACAATCGGGCGATCGCCTCCATCGAGGGTATCCGCGAGAACCTCCGGGTTCTGCTGGTATCTGGCGAACCGCATTCCGGCGAGCGCACCTGGCGCAACCTCCTCAAGTCGGACGCCGCCGTCGATCTCGTCCATTTCACGATTCTGCGCCCGCCCGAGAAGCAGGATGGAACGCCGATCAACCAGCTCTCGCTGATTGCCTTTCCGACCCGCGAGCTGTTTTCGGAGAAGATCGACGAGTTCGACCTCATCATCTTCGATCGCTACCAGCACCGCGGCGTGCTGCCGATCCTCTACTTCGACAACATCGCCCGCTATGTCGAGGATGGCGGTGCCGTTCTGATCGCCGCGGGACCCGACTACGCGAGTGACGGCAGCCTCTACGACACGCCGCTGTCACCGGTGCTCCCTGTCGCTCCGACCGGCTCCATCACCGAAAAGCCATACCACGCCCATGTCACTGAAACCGGCCAGAAGCACCCGGTGACGCGGGGACTGAAGGGTGGAAACCTCGATCCGCCGCAATGGGGACGCTGGTTCC
>JAGRKY010000148.1 GCA_020442095.1 Bauldia sp. | reverse complement strand
GGACATCGAGAAGATCTGCAAGCTCCTGCCCTTCACCCGGCAGACGCTGTTCTTCTCGGCGACCATGCCGCCCGAAATCCAACGCCTCGCCGACACCTTCCTGTCGAACGCGGTACGGGTCGAGGCCTCGGCTCCGTCGACGGCGGCGAGCACCGTCACCCAGCTCCTCGTCCCCTCGGGCCGGGAAGCGGTCGACAAGCGCGCAGTGCTCCGCAAGCTGATCCGCGAGGCCGACGACCTCACCAACGCGATCATCTTCTGCAACCGCAAGCGCGACGTCGCGATCGTCCAGCGGTCGCTCGCCCGGCACGGCTTTTCGGTCGGGGCCCTGCATGGCGACATGGACCAGCGCTCGCGCATGGCGACGCTGGCCGATTTCCGCGCCAACAAGCTGACCCTCCTCGTCGCCAGCGACGTCGCCGCGCGCGGCCTCGATATCCCGGCGGTGAGCCACATCTTCAATTTCGACGTCCCGACCCATCCCGAGGACTATGTCCATCGTATCGGCCGGACCGGTCGCGCCGGCCGCAAGGGCACGGCGATCACCATCGTCGCGCCGCAGGACAAGAAATACATCACCGCGATCACCAAGCTGACCGGCCAGGCGATCGACTCGATGCAGGTCGAGGCGTCCGACGAGCTCGCCAACTCGCGCTACGGCAAGCGCCATCACCCGAAGGCCGAGGCCGGCAACAGTGGGGAACATGGTGTCGACGAGGCGGCGGCAGCGCCGACCGTCGCAGAGGTCGCGGCCAATGGCGAGGCCCCCCGCGCCGACGATCGTCACCGGGAGCCGAAGCCGAAGCGGGAACCGCGCCGCGAGAACGAGCCGCGCCGCGAACGCGGCAAGCGTTCCGCCGACGCCCCGCGCGAAAAAGAGAATGCCTTCGGCAGCAAGGAGGACATTCCGCAGTTCCTCCTGCGCTCGGTGCGCCCCGCCTCCGCATCCTGACGGAGGCTGGCCGTCGGGGACAAGGCGTCAGGACTTGCCCTTCGCCTTCCCCTTCTTTCCCTTCACCGGTTTCCGCGCCTGCGCCCGCTCCGCGACGGCAAATGCCTCGCGTGCGAGGCCCATGAAGCGCTCCGGCTCGTCAAAGACGCCGTCGGGAAGCCGCCAGTAGGAGGTGACCACCTCCCGCCCCTTTGCATCGTAGGAAAACGGGCTGCTGCCCTCGGCCTCGTAGCGTTGCCGCGTCGCCTCGTCCGCCTTCAGGTAGAGCACGTCGTCGATGATCAGGGCGAACATCATGCCCTCCCGGAAGATGCCGACGCCGCCGAACATCCGGCGGAAAACGACACCCCCGAAAGGCTCGAAGAGTTCCCTGGCGAAATCCTGGAATTCGGTGGCCACCGGACGATCCGCCCGACCGGGCGCTAGGCGCCGGCGGGCGCGCCCTCGGCCGCCGGCTTGAGCATCACGGACTCGCCGCAGCCGCAGGCCGACACCTCGTTGGGATTCTGGAAGACGAAGCCGGAGCGGAGCTTGGTCGTCTCGTAGTCCATGACGCTGCCGAGCAGGAACAGGATGGCGGTCGGCTCGACATAGACGTTGACGCCATGCTCGCTGACCACGTCGTCGGCCGGATTGACCGTCTCGACCGGGTCGAGCGTGTATTCCATCCCGGCGCAGCCGCCCTTCTTGATCCCGACACGCACGCCGGCCAGCACCTTGTCGGAACCATCGACAATCTCGCGGACGCGCGCTGCGGCGCGTTCGGTCAGGCGCATCACCGACGGGCGTGGGCGTGGATTTGCCATTCCATTATCCTCATGCCGAGCGACCATCGCCGCTCATCGATAAGATGGGGCGCTTCGCCCCTTGAGACAAGCGCCGCTACCGCGCCGGCCTGTCAGTAGTTCGACCATATGCCTGGCGTCGCGAGCTCGCCGAGATGCCCTTCCGGGTCCCGGAAATAGAGGCTCCGGCCGCCCGGCGGCCAATCCACCTCGCTTTCGACCGCGACGCCCTCATCCGCCAGACGCCGCTTCCATGCGTCATAGTCGGCGGCGGCGATCGCCAAGGCGAAATGCTGCGGCCCATCGCCGTCATGCGGCGGGATGAAGCTCCCTGCGACCGGCACCGGCTTCATGGTCCCGCCCCGCTTGAACAGGATCAGGACGTGCCCCTTCCCCGCGTCCATCGCGACGATCCGGTCCTCCACCACCATCGCCGTGAAGCCGAACACCCGCTCGTAGAAAGCGCGGGCCCGCGGAACGTCGTCACAGTAGAGGCAGGTTTCGAGGATGCCGTCGACTTTCGGACGATCGGTCATCGGTACCGCTCAGTACCAGTCGAGGGCGACTCTCGCCTCGTCCGACATCCGGTCAGGCGTCCAGGGCGGGTCGAACACCATCGCCACGTCCACCCGCTGGACGCCCGGCACCATGCTCACCGCGTTCTCGACCCAGATCGGCATCTCGCCGGCGACCGGGCAGCCCGGTGCGGTCAGCGTCATGTCGACGGAGACGTTGCGGTCGTCGTCGATATCGACCCGGTAGATCAGGCCGAGCTCGTAGATGTCGGCCGGGATCTCGGGATCGTAGACCGTCTTGAGCGCCGCGACGATGTCCCGGGTCAACCGCTCCAGCTCTTCCGGCGGGATGGCCGAGCCTGTCGCATGGGGCGTGACGGGCTCAACGACCGCTTCGTCGAGCACGACCGGGTCGGTCGACGACTTCACGCCCTCTCGCGCGGTATCTGTCGGTCGGTCATCCATGGCTTCGCTCATACAAAGAACTCATGGGCTTTCTGCAGCGCCTCGGCAAGCGCGTCGACCTCGGCCATCGTATTGTACATGCCGAAAGAGGCGCGGCACGTGGCCGTCGTTCCATATCGGGCGAGAAGCGGCTGGGCGCAATGGGTCCCCGCCCTGACCGCGACGCCCGACCGGTCGATGATCGTCGAGATGTCGTGCGGATGGGCGCCCGCCATGTTGAAGGAGACGATGGCGCCCTTGTCGCTGGTCGTCCCGTAAAGGGTGAGGCTGTTGATCTTCGAAAGCCGCTCCATCGCATAGGAGCCGAGGGCTGCCTCATGCGCGGCGATCTTCTCGCGGCCGACGCTTTCGATATAGCTCAGCGCCGCGCCGAGGCCGATCGCCTGGACGATCGGCGGCGTCCCCGCCTCGAAGCGGTGCGGCGGCTGGGCATAGGTGACGCCCGCCTCCGTGACCTCCTCGATCATCTCGCCGCCGCCCATATAGGGCGGCATCGCCTTCAACAGCGCGCTCTTGCCATAGAGGACGCCGATGCCGGTCGGGCCATAGAGCTTGTGACCGGTCAGGCAGTAGAAGTCGCAGTCGATGTCCTGGACATCGACCGGGGTATGGACGGCGCCCTGGCTGCCGTCGACCAGCACCGGGATGCCGCGGGCATGGGCGATGCGGCAGATCTCCTTGACCGGCACAACCGTGCCGGTGACGTTCGACATGTGAGTGATGGCGACGATCTTCGTCCGCTCGTTGAGCAGCTTCTCGAATTCGTCGACGAGGAACGTCCCGTCGTCGGCGATCGGCGCCCAGCGGATCACCGCGCCCTTGCGCTCGCGATGGAAATTCCACGGCACGATGTTGGAGTGGTGCTCGAGGATCGACAGCACGNNACGATCTCGTCGCCCTCGCCGATCCCGTCACGGCCGAAGGACGCGGCAACGAGGTTGATCGCCTCGGTCGCGTTGCGGGTGAAGATGATCTCCTCGACCCGTTCGGCATTGATGAAGCGACGGACGGTCTCCCGCGCTTCCTCATATTTCTCGGTCGCCGCGTTGGAGAGGAAGTGGAGACCGCGATGGACGTTCGCATATTCGCTGCCATAGGCGGCCGACACCGCGTCGATCACCGCCT
>JAGRKY010000147.1 GCA_020442095.1 Bauldia sp. | reverse complement strand
TTGAGGAGGAGGTTCATGGGGCGTTCGCTCCCTTCGCCGGCAGCGCCGGCCGTTCTCCCGATATGGTCGTGTCGGCCGGGTGCCGCAAGCGGGATCGCTCGGGAGAGGGCGACGACGCGGGCGACACGCTATACTGCGGTCGTTCGGAGGGCAGCCGATGGACAGACAGGCGCTGGTGGTGGGTGCGAGCGGTGGGATCGGCAGGGGAATTGCCGAGCGTCTGGCCCGCGACGGGTGGCGCATCCTGGCGCATGGACGGAGGCCGGACGCTCTCGAGGCGACGGCGGAAGCGGTGCGGTCGGCCGGCGGGTCCGCCGTGTCCCATGTGGCCGAGCTGACGGATACCGACCAGGTGGCCGGGCTTGCCGAGTGGGCCGCAGGGGCGGGCGGGCTTGATGCGGTCATCTACGCGGCCGGCGGGGGCCGATCCGTGGAGACCGGTCCCGGATGCGTCGCCGAGTGGAACCGCACCCTCGCCACGATCCTCCATGCACCGATGCAACTGACGGCGCTGACCTTGCCGGCGGTGCGTTCGGCCCGCGGCGCGTACCTCTATGTTTGCGGCATGTACGCCAAGATCGGCATGGCGCGGATGGCCGCCCATTGCGCCGGCCGCCACGGTCTCGAGGGATTCGCCAAGGCGCTGTTCGAGGAAGTCCGCGAGGACGGCGTCCGCGTCTCCCTGATCCATCCCGGCTTCGTCAATACCGCGCTCACCGTCTCGGACCGGTTGGATCCCGACCGGATGATCCAGGTTTCCGACATCGCCGAGATGGCGGCGCTCGCGGTTTCCCTGCCGGACAATGCCTGCGTCGTCGAAATGACGGTCAGGCCGCAGCGTTCGCCCTATCGGACCTGAACCATGGCGGACCAGCCATCCGCCGAAGATCTGGCCGGCCGCCGGCTCCTGCAGATCAAGCTGTTCCACACGGCCGCCTGGGCGGTCTTCGCCTCGGCCATTGTCGCGATCCCGGTCGCGACGCTTCTCGGGCGGCTCGACTGGGCCTTCTGGCTGAGCGTGCTGGTCTGGTTCGAATGCCTCATCCTGCTGGCCAACAGGATGCGATGCCCGCTGACCGGGGTGGCGGCGCGCTACACCGAGGATCGCCGGGGGAATTTCGATATCTTCCTGCCCGAATGGCTCGCGACCAACAACAAGCTGATCTTTGGATGGCTCTTTGCCGCTGCCGAGCTGTTTCTGGTGTGGAGATGGCTGGCAGGATGAAATAGGGGATGACATGACTCGTCGGATCATCGCAGTTTGCCTGGCAACCACGTTGACCCTGGTCGGAACGGCCGCGAGAGGCGACTCGGCAGGGTGCGCCTTCGATGCCGTCGCCGGCGAGATGGAGTTGATCGAAGCCTGCACTGTGGAACTCTCCGCAGCGAGCAATGCGACGGAGCAGGCTGAGCTTCACGTCGTCCGTGGCAGCGCGTATCTCGCTCTGGCAGGGGATGACGCAGAAAGTATTTCGTCTCTGCAGGCCTTCTGGCCGGGAATATTCATTCGCTTCGAGGGGGAGCAGTCGGAGACGGAGGAGCCACTCACTTACACTGAGAAGGCGATTGCGGATTTCGACGCAGCAACAGAGGCGGATTCCCGGTTGGCCAGCGCCTGGTTCTACCGTGGCTATGCGCGTATGCGACTCGGCGATGAAAACGGTGGCCTGTCGGACTTTCGTCGCGCTGCGGAGCTTGATCCCGAAACGGCGCGATACCTTCTGGCCGTCTCCATCCTTCTCGCCCGACGAGGCGAATTTCGCTCTGCCCGTGAGGTTGTGAACGAGGCGATCGCGATCGATCCGGGAAATGCGGGCCAATATGCCGTACGTAGTCTGATCAGCAGCGGACTGATGGACGACCAGGGTATGGAGGATCGGAAGCGCGCGTTCGAGCTCGATCCGGAAAACGAGCGAATTCAGCGAATCTTTGAGCTGCTGGATGCGCTCCGGCAGAGAGCCCGCGACCAGGTCTTCAAGCCCGCGGGCGAACCTTGAACGTCTGAAGCCCTGACGGGGCATGCCGTTTCCCGGAGCCGTTTGCCCTCGCAGTCGTCGCCAGCGCGCCGTCGGCCTTGATCGACAAGAGTGTGAATGAACCGATTGCATCGGTTCCAACCCCGTCGAAGCAGGGGCCGCCTTCTGCTAGCTTCCGGTCCATGGACACCCGATCTCCCGACCAGCCCGCGCCGCCGGCGGCCGTCACGCCGATGATGGCGCAATATATCGAGATCAAGGCCGCCAACCCGGATTGCCTGCTCTTCTACCGGATGGGCGATTTCTACGAGATGTTCTTCGATGATGCCGAGGTGGCGTCGCGGGCGCTCGGCATCACGCTGACCAAGCGCGGCAAGCATGCCGGCGACGACATCCCGATGTGCGGCGTCCCTGTCCATGCCGCCGACCAGTATCTCCAGAAGCTGATCGCGCTTGGCCATCGCGTCGCGGTCTGCGAGCAGACCGAGGACCCGGCCGAAGCCAAGAAGCGCGGCAGCAAGGCGGTGGTCCAGCGCGACGTGGTGCGGCTGGTGACGCCGGGCACCATCACCGAGGATTCGCTCCTCGAGGCGGGCCGCAACAACTACCTCGCCGCAGTCTCGCGCCAGCGTGGCGCGGGCAGGGACGGCGGCGACGGCTTCGGCCTTGCCTGGATCGACATATCGACCGGCGAGTTCCGCGTCGCGGAGAGCGAGCCCGGCCGCCTCGCTGCCGATCTCGCGCGCGTCGCGGCGAGCGAGGTGCTGGTCGCCGAGCCGGTCTTCGCCGATCCCGGGATGAACGCCTTCTGGCGCGGCCTCGGCGCCGCAGTGACGCCGCTCTCCGCGGCCTTCTTCGACGGCGCGACGGCGGAAGCCCGGCTTGCCGGCTATTTCGCGGTGAAGACGCTGGACGGCTTCGGCGCCTTCTCGCGCGCCGAACTGTCGGCCGCAGCCGCGGCACTCGCCTATGTCGAGAAGACCCAGATCGGCGAGCGGCCGCCGCTGTCGCCGCCTGCGGCCGAAGCGGCCGAGGGCGTCATGCTGATCGACGCGGCGACCCGCACCAATCTCGAACTGACCGCCACGCTGTCCGGCGAGCGTCGCGGCAGCCTGATCGCGGCGATCGACCGGACGGTCACCGGCGCCGGGGCGCGCCTGCTCGCCCGCCGCCTCGCCGGGCCGTCCACCGACCCCGGCGAGATCGGGAATCGCCTCGACGCGGTCGCCTGGATGCTCCGCGATACCGGCCTTCGCCAGGCTATCCGCGAGGATCTGGCGGCTGCGCCGGACATCGCCCGCGCCCTGTCGCGCCTCACCGTCGATCGCGGCGGGCCGCGCGACCTCGCCGCGATCCGCGACGGGCTCGGCGTCGCGGCCAGCATCGCGGCGCGGATCGGTGACGACGACCGGCCGGAAGCGATCGCCGAAGCCGCCGCGGTGCTTGCCGATACGCCGCGCGACCTCGAAGCCGCGCTGTCCGCCGCGCTTGCAGACGATCTCCCCCATCTCAAGCGCGACGGCGGCTTTGTTCGCGACGGCCATCATTCCGGCCTCGACGAGGCGCGCAAGCTCCGCGACGAGAGCCGCCGCGTCATCGCCGGCCTGCAGGCCGATTACGCGGCCGAGACCGAGGTCCGCGGACTGAAGATCCGCCACAACAACGTCCTCGGCTATTTCGTCGAGGTGAATGCCGGGCATGGTGAGCGGATGATGGCGGCTCCGCTCAATGCCCGTTTCATCCATCGCCAGACCATGGCGAACGCGGTCCGCTTCACGACCACGGAACTCGCTGACCTCGAGGCGAAGATCGCCGGGGCGGGTGAGCGGGCGCTGGCGATCGAGCTCGCTGTCTTCGAGGAGCTTGCCGAAGCCGTCGAGGCCGACTCGGCGACGATCCGCGCCATCGCCGATGCGCTTGCCGTGCTCGATGTCGCGGCCGCCTGCGCCGTGCTTGCCGAGGCGGAGGATTATTGCCGGCCGGCGGTCGAGGAATCGCTCGCCTTCGCCATCGAGGGCGGACGACACCCGGTGGTCGAGCAGGCGCTGCGCCAGGAGAGCCAGTCCTTCGTCGCCAACGATTGCGCGCTCGGGCCGGAATCGGCCGGCGATGCGGGGCATATCTGGCTGGTTACCGGGCCCAACATGGCCGGCAAGTCGACATTCCTCCGCCAGAATGCGCTGATCGCCATCCTCGCCCAGATCGGTTGCTACGTGCCGGCCAAGGCGGCGCGGATCGGCGTCGTCGACCGCCTGTTCAGCCGGGTCGGCGCCGCCGACGATCTCGCCCGCGGCCGTTCCACCTTCATGGTCGAGATGGTCGNNAGATGGTCGAGACCGCGGCGATCCTCAACCAGGCCGGTCCGCGCTCGCTGGTCATCCTCGACGAGATCGGGCGGGGGACGGCGACCTTCGACGGCCTGTCGATCGCCTGGGCGGCGATCGAGCATCTCCACGAGGTCAACCAAAGCCGGGCGCTGTTCGCCACCCATTATCACGAGCTGACGGCCCTCGCCGAACGCCTCGCCCGGCTCCGTAATGTCACGGTGCGGGTGAAGGAATGGCAGGGCGATGTGATCTTCCTGCACGAGATCGCCGCCGGCGCCGCCGACCGCTCCTACGGAATCCAGGTTGCCAAGCTCGCGGGGCTGCCGGCCTCGGTCGTGGAACGGGCGCGGGCCGTCCTTGCCCAGCTCGAGGAGACCGATCGCAAGTCGCCGGTCAATGCCCTGATCGATGACCTGCCACTCTTTTCGGCGATGCGGTCGCAGCCGCCCGTGGCGCCCGACATCGATCCCCTTACCGAGTTGCTCGATGGCCTCAATCCGGACGAGTTGACGCCGCGCGATGCCCTGGAAGCGCTCTACAGGCTGAAGGCTGCGCGCGCCGACAAGGGGAGGAGACGGTGATGAAGCTGCGTAACCTGACAAACGCCGTCGGGCTGGCAGGATCCGTGCTCGTCGCTTTCGCCGGTACGGCCGTGGCTGACACCCTTCGCTGCAAGGCGGTCGACGCCGCGCCGACCCTGACGATCGAGGTCGCCTCGGCCGAGGGCGATACCCTTGGTGCCGTCACGCAGGTGGACGCCGATCTCGGCGATTTCACGATGTCGACGCATCCCATCGACGCGGAAGTGCCGGGCGAGAAAATTGAAGACCAGACCCGCGAGCCGGGCCTGCTTGAGCTTTCCTTGATCGACGCCGAGGACGTCTGGATCGTCATGCGCCTGCGGCTCGTCCGTGACGTCGACTACCACCTCCTCCAGGGCGACGAGACGGACGAGGGAGCGCGCTCCGTGGCTGCTGGCACGCTCAGCGTGATGGGCGCCGGCATCTGGGCGGTGACCTGCGAAGGTTGGTAGCGGCGGTCGAGCCTAGGTCCGCGCCAGGAGATAATGGGCGGCGCGCGCGGTCGGGATGTATTCGATCACCCCGAATCCCAGGGCGCCCATGTCGAGGCCTTGAAGCAGGTTTTCACCGCGACCCAGCAAGACCGGGGCGACCGCGAGGTGCATCTCGTCGATCAACCCGGCTTCGAGATACTGGCGTATGGTCTCGACCCCGCCGCCGATGCGGATATCCTTTCCCCCGGCCAAAGCCTTCGCCCGGTCGAGCGCGGCGTGGATGCCGTTGGTCTCGAAATGGAAGACCGTGCCGCCATCCATCGCCAGCGGCGGCCGGGGATGGTGCGTGAGCACGAAGACGTCGCAGTGATAGGGCGGGGTGTCGCCCCACCAGCCCTTCCAGCTATCGTCGGGCCAGGGACCGCGGACCGGGCCGAACATGTTTCGCCCCAGGATCCAGGCACCATTGTTTTCCATGCCGCGGGCGGCGAGCTCGTCGTCCTGTCCGGTTTCGCCGCCGTCCTTGCCGAGCACCTGGTGCTGGAACGTGCGGGTCGGAAAGAACCATTCATGGACGGCATGTCCGCCGGCGCCGAGCGGATTGTCGAGGCTCTGGTCCGGACCGGCGCCAAAGCCGTCGAGCGATAGGCCGAATGAGCAGACGCGGACCTTGGACATGAATCCTGCCTCCTTGCTGGATATGGCGGTCACCTGGCCATACGACGAAGGGCAACGGCCGGAATCGACATCGCACCTCGCGGAATCATCGGCAAGGGTCGCGCGGCGCCCGCGCGGGAGTTCGGGACGGTGACGTGATCCGCGATCCCCATCGCGCCGATTACATTCGACGGCGTATCGAGGCGACGTTGCGAGCCCGCTCCGAGGGCGCCGATATCCTCGGCGATATGGTCTGGAGCCTTTTCGATAACTTCGAATGGATTCAAGGCTATACGCGTCGCTTCAGGATGGTGCATGTCTATCGCGATCTGATCGCCCGGCATCCGCAGGGCGGGCGCGGCGGTTGAGGGCCGGCGGAGGACCGGTGCGATGGCCTCGTTTCGGCATTTGCCGGTGTGTCGGCGACGGTCCACACGGTGTGGCGAAGATTACGGCAGGACGGTGCATGGCGCCGCGCCCGAAAGCGCGATAGGTTCCGCGACTTATCGATAATAACCGATTGGCGTAAGATTCCCGTGACAGAGGCCCTGATCGACGAAGAGGCGCTGAACGCGGCCCTTGCCGCTCTTGCGACCGACAAGCGCGGCCAGATATCGCCCGAGACGCGCAGCGAGATGCTGGCGATCCTCAGGCAGGCGATGACCGACGGCCGGGCCGAGGCCGAGCGCCGGCTGAAGGCCGACGGCAAGGGGACGCAATGCGCCAGGCAGCTCTCCGATCTCCAGGACATGCTGATCCGCGCCATCCACGACTTCGCCGTCACCAACGTCTATCCGATTGACAACCCGACGTCCGGCGAGCGGCTCGGCATTGTCGCCGTCGGCGGCTACGGCAGGGGCACTCTGGCACCGGGCTCGGACGTCGATCTCCTCTTCCTGCTGCCCTACAAGCAGACCCCATGGGGCGAGAGCGTCGTCGAGTTCATCCTCTACCTGCTCTGGGATCTCGGGCTCAAAGTCGGCCATGCCACCCGCAGCGTGATCGACTGCATCCGCCTGTCGCGGTCCGATATGACCATCCGCACCGCGGTACTCGAATCGCGTTACCTTCGGGGCGACAAGGGCCTTCACGACGAGCTCGTCAAGCGGTTCGATGAGGAGGTGGTGAAGGGAACCGGCCCCGAATTCATCGCCGCCAAGCTCGCGGAGCGCGACCAGCGTCACCGTGCCCAGGGCGCCTCCCGCTACCTGGTCGAGCCGAATGTCAAGGACGGCAAGGGCGGCCTCCGCGACCTGCATACCCTGTTCTGGATCGCCAAGTATTTCTACCGGGTCAATTCGAACGAGCAGCTGGTCAAGGCCGGTGTCTTCTCACGGGCGGAGCTGAACCGCTTCCGCAAATGCGAGGATTTCCTCTGGGCTGTCCGCTGCCATCTTCATTTCCTCACCAACCGGTCCGACGAGCGGCTGACCTTCGACGTCCAGCAGGACATGGCGATCCGGCTCGGCTATACGGCCCATCCGGGGCTCAAGGATGTCGAGCGCTTCATGAAGCACTACTTCCTGGTTGCCAAGGAAGTGGGCGATCTGACCCGCATCTTCTGTGCCGAGCTCGAGGAGCATCACGGCAAGCCGGTGCCGGCGCTGAGCCGTCTTCTCGGCCTCGACAAGCGGCGCCGCCGGAAGATCCCGGGTTCCACCGATTTCGTCGTCGACAACGAGCGGATCAGCACGGCCGGCGAAGAGGTCTTCCGCAACGATCCCGTCAACCTGATCCGGATCTTTCATCTCGCCGACAAGTATAATCTCGCCTTCCATCCCGATGCTCTGCAGGAGATCGCCCGCTCGCTGCACCTCATCGATGCCGACCTGAAGGAGAACGAGGAGGCGAACCGCCTGTTCCTCGAGATCGTCTCTTCCCGTCGCCAGCCGGAGGTGGTGCTGCGGGCGATGAACGAGACCGGCGTCCTCGGCCGCTTCATCCCCGACTTCGGCAAGGTCGTGGCGATGATGCAATTCTCGATGTACCACCACTATACCGTCGACGAGCACCTGCTCCGCTCGATCGGCTTCCTGACCGAGATCGAGCATGGCGACGCCGCCGAGTCGCATCCGCTCGCCAACGAGCTGTTTCCCGGCATCAAGGACCGGGTCGTGCTCTATGTCGCGCTCTTCCTGCACGATATCGCCAAGGGCCGGCCGGAAGACCATTCGATCGCGGGTGCGCGCATCGCGCGGCGGCTTTGCCCGCGGCTCGGCCTGACGGCGGCCCAGACCGACGCGGTCGCCTGGCTGGTCGAGTATCATCTCCTGATGAGCATGGTTGCCCAGTCGCGCGACCTTAACGACCGCAAGACGATCCTCGATTTCAGCGCCGTGGTGCAGAGCCTGGAGCGCCTGAAGATGCTCCTTATCCTGACCGTCGCGGACATCAAGGCGGTCGGCCCCGGGGTGTGGAACGGTTGGAAGGGCCAGCTGCTGCGGACCCTTTACTACGAGGCCGAGCCGGTGATCACCGGGGGCCACAGCCAGGTCAGCCGGGAGAAGCGCGTGGCGGCGGCGAAGAAGGAGCTCGCGGAGGCCCTGGCGGATTGGCCGAAGCGCGAGCGCGACGGCTACCTCAAGCGCCACTATCCCGCCTATCTCCTGCGCGTCGACCTGCCGCACAAGGTCGCTCACGCCGCCCTGATCCGCGAGGCCGACCGCGAGAAACGGACGCTCGCCACGGCGGTCACAACTCACGACTTCGAAGCGGTCACCGAGATCACGGTCTTCGCCCCCGACCATCCCAGGCTGCTGTCGATCATCGCCGGGGCCTGCGCGATCGCCGGCGCGAATATCGTCGATGCCCAGATCCACACCACGACGGACGGGCAGGCGCTCGATTCGATCTTCATCAGCCGCGAATTCGACGACACGGTCGACGAGGAACGGCGCGC
Source organism: Bauldia sp. (assembly GCA_020442095.1). Next base: position 849 of record JAGRKY010000147.1, on the reverse strand, counting down.
CGGCAAGGTCGGCAAGCTGATCGAGGAAGCGCTCGCCGGCACCTTGCAGATGCCGGAGCAGGTCGACCGCAAGTCCCAGAAGAAGGGGCGCATCAAGGTCTTCTCGCTGGAGACCAGCATCACCATCGACAATGAATTGTCCAATATGCTGACCGTGATCGAAGCATCGGGGATCGACCGGCCGGGCCTCCTGTTCAGCCTCACCCGGGCGATATCCGATCTCAATCTCAACATCGCCTCGGCCCACATCTCGACCTTCGGAGAGCGGGTGGTCGATGTCTTCTATGTGACCGATCTGACCGGCCTCAAGGTCACCAATGGCAGCCGCCAGGCGGCCATTCGCCGGCGGCTCGAGGCGGCTTTCGATGGCAAGCCGGCCGAGGAAACACGCCCGGCAAAGCGCATGGAACCTGCGTGATCAACCTTCCGGCGGTCGGTCTGGGGCGAGCGTGCCGATGTCGCTGCTGAAAAATTTCGCCACGGTCGGCGGGGCGACAGCGACCAGCCGCATCCTTGGCTTCGTCCGGGACGTCTTCATAGCCGGAGCCCTCGGCACCGGCCCGATCGCCGACGCCTTCTTCGTCGCCTTCCGCTTCCCCAATCTCTTCCGGCGGCTCTTTGCCGAGGGCGCCTTCAACTCGGCCTTCGTCCCGCTCTATGCACGGTCGCTGGAAGGCGAGGGGGAGGACGCGGCGCGCCGTTTCGGCGAAGAAGCGCTGAGCGCATTGCTGACGGCGCTGCTGATCTTCACGGCGCTCGCCGAGATCGCCATGCCGATCCTCATGTATGTCATGGCGCCGGGTTTCGTATCCGACCCCGAGAAATTCGACCTGACGGTCTTCCTCACCC
>JAGRKY010000146.1 GCA_020442095.1 Bauldia sp. | reverse complement strand
TCGTGGGCGATGCCGCCGGCGAGCTTGCCGACGGTCTCCATCTTCTGGCTCTGGGCGAATTGCTGCTCGAGCACCCGCTGCTGGGTGATGTCGATGGCGTTGACGATCACCGCTTCCTCGTCGTCGCCGCCATCGGCGACCGGATTGATGTAGAAGCGGGCGCCGCGTTCGCCGTCTCCGACGAGGCTCGCGTCGATCGGCGGTATCTCGGTCGATCCCTGCTTGACCGAGTCGAGCGCCGCGGCGATCGCCGGCCGGTCGCTCTCGGTCACGAGGTCGACGAGCTTGCGCTTCTTCGCGCCGCCGTCGTCGACGCCGACGCCGAACAGCCTGATGAACGCCGCGTTGCGGCGGCCGATGAAGCCGTCCCTGCCGATCGCGGCGATCGCGATCGGGGCGGAATTGAAGAACCTGGCGAAGCGGACCTCCGAGGCGCGCAGCGCTTCCGAGGCCTCGGAAATCTCCTCGCCGGGGCTGCGGTTGAGCACGATGGTGCGCGTCGCCCCCGGCGCGCCGTCGGCGGTGACCGGGACCCGGTGGAGCAGCCTCACCGGCAGGCTCCGCCCGTCGCGCTTGACGAGGTCGAGGTCGATGATGTCGGTGCGGGAATGCCCCGGCTCGGTCAGCACGCCGTTGAGCAGCGCGATGCTGTCGCCCCTGACGATATCGGCGAGCGTCAGCGAACCCGCCTCGAAGCGGGCGATGTCCATGCCGAGCCATTCGGCGAGCGTCGCGTTGATATAGACGATCCGGCCGTCCGGCTCGGCCGAGAAGAAGCCGGCCGGGGCGTGGTCGAGATAGTCGATCGCGTGCTGCAATTCCTGGAAGATGGTCTCCTGGCGGGCGCGCTCGCCCGAGATGTCGGAGACCGTCCAGGCGACGAGCGACTTCGGTCCGGCCGCCGGCGTCAAGGGCCGGGCCTCGATCCGGTACCAGTGGGCCTCCCCGGTCCGTCCCTGGCGGGAAAGCGGTCCCGGCATGCGGACTTCCTCCTCGCCCGCCTCGCCGTCCCGGAGCTGCAGCGATATCCGGTGGACCGCCTCGGCGCCCGCGCTCTGCCCGGCGAAGACGCCGTCGACGCCGCGGACGTCGCGGGCCTCCGCCACCCCGATGAGATCCGCATAGGCGCGGTTGGCATAGAGGATGCGGTTCGACGCATCGGTGATCACCACGCCGTCTTTCTTGGTATCGAGAAAGTTGCGGGTGACGTCGAACCGCTGGCCGCGGCTGGCGAAGCGGATGAGGCCGATGGCGGCGGCGAACAGGCCGGCGACGCCGATGATCGCAAGGACGGCGAGCAATCCGAGAAGCAGGGGCTCCGCCCGCTGGCGCTCGATCAGGGCAAAGCCGATCGCCAGCCCGACCACGCCGAAAGCCAGGACGATGAGACGCCCCGTGGCGCTGATGCCGGTGGACCGATCGATGACCGGGTCGGCGCGAACGGCTTCCTTTGCCCGTTCGTTCATGCCGGAACGCTTGCCCCCTTCGTCAGTCTCAGGTCCGCCGCAAACCGGCCATATCCCGGTGGAATCCAGCAAAACTCCGGGCAAAACCCGCAATCGTCGACGCCTTCGGGTCTTGCATTGGCCGCGTCACCTTGAAAAGACTGGTATTTCCGATGATTCGCCAGCGACGAATGTGCCGATCGCGACAGAAATGAGCAAGGTCATCCACCGCTGGCGGGGTCAGGGAGCGTAAAATGCGTGAGGCACTTGTTTCCATATTCGGCCCGGATGGCGCCGTCGTCGTCCAGTATGTCGTCACCTTCCTGATCATTCTCGGTCTGGTGGGCGGGGCCGTTTGGCTCGGGCGGCGCTACACCGGAAGCGGGATCAATGTCGCCGGACGCGGGCGGCTGCCGCGGCTTGCCGTCATCGATGCGCTGACGGTCGACAAGCGCCGGCGCCTCGTTCTCGTCCGTCGCGACAATGTCGAGCACCTGCTGCTGATCGGCGGACCGAGCGACATCGTCGTCGAGCCGACGATCACCCGCACGCGCGTCGCCCCCCGCCCCGGACAGGCCACCGGCGACCGGCCGCCTGCCCAACCGGCAGTCGGCGCCCCGCAGCCCGCGCCACCGCCGCCGCCGAATCTCCGGGGGACCGCCGCCATCGCGGCGCTTCGCGCCCGCGCCCTGCGAAGCCACGCCCCGGCGGAACCGGACGCCGTCGAGGAGCCAATCCCCTTCCCGCCCCGCCGTGCCCAGACCGGGCAGATGGAGACCCGGCAGGCAGAGACCCGACAGCCAGAAACGCGGCACGCGGAGACCCGGCCGCCCGAACGCCATCAGGACGAGGACCATCAGCCGGAGCCCCGTCAGCCGGAACCCCGGCACGCCGCGATCCGCCACACCGGAGAACGGCATCACCGCGAGGAACCGAAGATGGTTGCTCCGCCGACTGCCCCGCATCGCCCGCCCGCGCCCCCCGCGTCCTTCCTCGACGAGTTGGACGAACCCGAATCGCTGCCCTACGAGCCGAGGCGGGCCGCCGCCACGCCCCCCGCTCCCCCGGCGCGTCACGCCACGCCGTTCCAGCCCGAATCACCGGCCGCCGGATTGTCGCCGCTGCCGGTCGTCCGCCCGCTTCCCTCCGACGAAGGCGGAATCGACGAGGTCGAAGAGGTCGAGGAAATCGAGGCGCATGACGTCCTGGTCGCCGAAGTCGAGGCGCCGCATCGGAAGAGCGCCTTCGCGCCGCCGGCGAATGCCGGTCATCCGATCCCGGGACATGCCGCCAGGGAGACCATGCCCCCGCCCCCCGGCGAGGAACCGAAGCGACCGCCACCGCCCGCGCCCCGGCACACGGACGACGGCGACGACGCCGTGACCAGCCTCGAAAAGGACATGGCCCGCTTGCTCGGGCAGATTTCAAGCACCGGCTCCGGCTGAACAGAGTCAGACAAATACGTCATTCTCCCGCCATTTTTGGCGTTGAAACGCCTCGCGAAATCGTCATCGAAACGTCGTCAACCGGACTGTTGTCGACGTCCGGTGCCATCGCTATATTCCGCCGCGCGACGCAGCCGAGCAGAGGTAATCCATGCCGCAGTCAGCCGTTCGTAACAGGGCGCGTGATTATCGACCGAGCGACGACGAGCCGTTCATGAACGAGCGCCAGCGTGAGTATTTCCGGGAGAAGCTGCTCGGCTGGAAAGAGGAAATCCGCAAGGAAGCCCGCGAGACGCTCGAGTATCTCCAGGCCGAAAGCCAGAACCATCCGGATCTCGCCGACCGCGCTTCCTCGGAAACCGATCGCTCCATCGAGCTCAGGGCCCGCGACCGCCAGCGCAAGCTGATCGCCAAGATCGACGCGGCGCTGCAGCGAATCGAGGACGGCACCTACGGCTATTGCGAGGAGACCGGCGAGCCGATCAGCCTCAAGCGTCTCGACGCCCGGCCGATCGCGACCTTGTCGATCGAGGCGCAGGAACGCCACGAGCGGCGCGAGCGCGTCTACCGGGACGATTGATCCCCGCTGTCGCAGAACCGCCCGACTTCATCGATATGGAACGAACCGGAAGCCGGAATCGGTTTGGGTTGCCAGGAAACGATCTTTGCGTCATCTATCGGCGCATGAGGGTGGCTTGAATAAACCGACGTGCCGGGCCTGGGCAGCCCTGCAGGGCGTCGATTGATTCGTGAAGGAGCCAAGGAATGAAATCTTTCGTCACGGCCATCGCAATGGTCAGCCTGATCGGAACCGGGTTCACCGGCTTCGGGGTGACCAGCGCATCCGCGGGAAATTCGCGGGCCTATTGCGAGCAGTATGCCAAGGACGTCTCGCGCCAGGAAACCGGCGGTAACATCCTCGGCGGCGCCGCGGTGGGTGCCATCGGCGGCGCGGTTCTCGGCGGCGTCCTCGGCGGTGGTCGCAAGGGCTCCGTCGGCACCGGTGCCGCGGTCGGCGCCCTCGGCGGCGGCGGCCTCGGGGCCATCAACCGCTCGCGCGTCTACGACCGCGCCTACCAGGAATGCATCAACCAGAAGGCGGCGCCCGCGGCTTACGGTGCCCCGCCGGTCGGCTCCAAGCAGTGGAAGAAGATGTGCTCCCAGAAGTACCGCTCGTTCAACCCGGCGACCGGCTACTACAAGGGCTATGACGGCGAATACCACCTCTGCCAGGTTCCGTGAGCCCGACGGCCACGCTGTAACGCGCCCGCCCTCACGGCGGGCGCGTTTTTCTTTGCACGACACCAACCCGTGACCCATCCCGGGTAGAATCGCCGCAATGTGATGATTCGGAGTTTCTGCCATGTCGCGGCTTCTCCTCCTCCGCCATGCCAAGTCCGACTGGGGGACGTCCACCCTGACGGACTTCGACCGGCCGCTTGCGCCGCGCGGCAAGCGCGCCGCGGCTGACGTCGCCAAAGCAATCGCCGACGACGGCATGCTGCCCGACCGGATCCTCTGCTCGCCGGCCCGCCGGACGCGCGAGACGCTTGCCGCCCTCGAGCCCTATCTCGACGACGGCGACCGCGTCGAATTCGTCGACAGCCTCTACGAGAGCACGCCCGGCGAATACCTGCGGGTCATCGCGGCAAAGGGCGACGCGGCCGGAACCCTGATGGTCATCGGCCACAACCCCGCGACCCACGGCGCCGCCCTCGCCCTGTCGGGCACGGGAGAGCCCGGCCTCCTTTCCGAAATCGCGACGAAATACCCGACCGGGGCGCTTGCCGTCATCGACTTCGAGGGCACCGGCTGGGCGGCAATTTCACCGGGCGAAGGACACCTCAAGGCCTTCGTCCAGCCCCGCGAACTCGAGCGATAGCCGGACCGCGGCGGCCGGAAGTCGGCGGAATCGGCCGGTTCGGGCTTTCGGGCAGGCGTTCCAGTGCATACATCGGTGGTCCGAGCCGGGTTCCCGGGAGCGAGCGAAGTTGCCACTGACGACGATCACCGACGAGACCCGGCTGGCGCTGACCACGCTCGCGGAGCGGACCATCGGCTTCAACGTCCCCTCGATCCGTCTCGGGGTGACGGGGTTGGCACGCGCCGGCAAGACGGTGTTCATCTCGGCCCTCGTCCACAACCTGATCCATGGCGGCCGCCTGCCGCTGTTCCGGTCCTATTCCAGCGGCCGGGTGCTCGGCGCCCGTCTCGAGCCGCAACCCGACGACGCCGTGCCGCGCTTCGAATACGAGCGCCATGTCGAGGCCCTCGTCGAGGACCGGGTCTGGCCGGATTCCACCCGCCAGATCAGCGAATTGCGCCTGACGGTCGCTTATGAATCCGCCTCCTTCCTGACCCGGACGATCGGCGGCGGCAGGATGCATATCGACATCGTCGACTACCCCGGCGAATGGCTGCTCGACCTGCCCCTCCTCTCGAAGGACTTCGCCACCTGGTCGCGGGAGGCGCTGGCCTTCGCCCGCGCGCCCGAACGCGGCGACACCGCGGCCGCCTGGCTCGGCCAGCTCGCCGCCGTCGATCCGAAGGCGCCGGAGGACGAGGCGCTCGCCCGGCGGCTTGCCGGGACCTTCACCGACTACCTTCGCAAGACACGCGCCGAGAGCGGCAGCCTGTCGACGCTGCCGCCGGGACGCTTCCTGATGCCGGGCGACCTCGACGGATCGCCGGCGCTGACCTTCTCGCCCCTCGACCTCGCCGACGACGCGATCCCTCCCGGCTCGACCGCGGCGATGATGGCGCGCCGCTTCGAGAGCTATAAGTCGGCCGTCGTCCGCCCCTTCTTCCGCGACCATTTCGCCCGCCTCGACCGCCAGA
>JAGRKY010000145.1 GCA_020442095.1 Bauldia sp. | reverse complement strand
CGAACTACTTCTCCGGCGTTTCCGAGCGTTTCAAGACCGCCCGGTTCAGCCAGGTCCTCAGCCAGATGAGCGACCGGCAGCTTGCCGATATGGGCTTCAGCCGCGCCGACATTCCGCGCCATGCGCGCGAGATGGCCCGGAGCTGATCCCCGACGCGACCGGCCAAGGCCTGTCGCGAAAAACAGCAATCTCGACCTGGGCGGCCACAAGCCGCCCTTTGTCGTTTCCGGAAGTCGTTTCCGGGCCTATGCCGGCCGCTTGAAGCGCTTCCGCCGGCGCTCGACCTCCGACCGGCAGAAGCAGCCGTCGATATGGTCGTTGACGATGCCGACGCCCTGCATGAAGGCATACATCGTCGTCGGGCCGACGAAGCTCCAGCCGCGCTTCTTCAATTCCTTCGACAGCGCGAGCGATTCCGGCGTCTTCGGCATCGCCCTCAGCGTTTCCCAGTCGAGCCGCTCCGGCCGCGTCTTCGGGTCCGGCTCGTAGCGCCAGACGAAGGCGGCGAGCGAGCCCTCCGCCTTGACCAGCTCCACCGCCCGCTTCGCGTTGTTGATCGTCGATTCGATCTTGCCGCGATGGCGGACGATCCCGGCATCGCCGAGCAGCCGCGCGACATCCTTGTCGCCGAAACGCGCCACTTCGCGGAAATCGAAGCCGGCGAAGGCGTTGCGGAAATTCTCGCGCTTCCTGAGGATGGTCAGCCAAGACAGCCCGGACTGGAAGCCCTCGAGGCAGATCTTCTCGAAGAGCCGGATGTCGTCATCGACCGGCCGCCCCCATTCGCCATCGTGATAAACCGCATAGTCGGGCGTGCTGCCGCCCCATGCGCAGCGCGTCTTGCCGTCGTCGCCGACGATCAGGCCGTCCTTCTCCGCCATCGCAATTCCTCCGGACCCGTTCCTTCGCACGAGTCGACCGCCAGCCGGAAGCGGGCCGCCGGAGGCTCCTGACACCGGCTGGTAACGTTTGGTTAACCATAAATCCGGCGCGGACGCAGGTATTCCGGCCCGGAAAGGTCCCGTTCACCATTCGGTTGGGATTTGCCGCCAGAGTGGATCGAGGAACGGCCCCAGATAACAACCACCGGGAAGGCGTCACACTCCCGGCCGCTTCCAAGCAGATCAACGTCCGGCGTGGCAAGCGCCGGTCGCGAGCCTTGGGTGGTTGTATGAAGTCTCTCCTTGTCGCCGTCGCGCTTGTCGCATCCGTAATCGCCGGTTCGGCCGAAGCCGGTCAGGGCTTCAGCGTGCCGCGTCCGCCCGCGGTCGTCAGTCCGGACCTCGCCAAGCCATGGCTCCTCCAGACCAAGCCCGGCGGCCGCCCGGCGGTCACCCGGTCGCGGACCGTGGTCCGTGCCAGGGCCGCGCCGCCGTCGATTGGCCGCGAATTCCTGCCGACGGTGGTGCGCTATCGCGGCAGCGAGGCTCCCGGGACCATCGTCATCGACACCAATCACCGGTTCCTCTACCTCGTCCTCGACGGCGGCAAGGCGAAGCGCTACGGCGTCGGCGTCGGCCGCCCGGGCTTCGAATGGGCCGGCACCCATACCGTGACCGCCAAGGCGGAGTGGCCGACCTGGACGCCGCCCGAGGAAATGCGCGCCCGCGAGCCGAACCTCCCGGACTCAATGGTGGGCGGCCCCGACAATCCGCTCGGCGCGCGCGCCCTCTATCTCGGCGACACCCTTTACCGGATCCATGGCTCCAACCAGCCCTGGACCATCGGCAAGGCCGTCTCCTCGGGCTGTATCCGGATGCGCAACGAGGATGTGGTCGATCTTTACGACCGGGTGCCGGTCGGGACCAAGGTCATCGTCATGTAGGCGACACCAGGCTACGGGGGGGGCACGGCCGGCAAACGGCCGTGGCAAAGGGGGCGCCCGGCGGGGAAAACGGTGGGCGCCCCACAATCCTCACCGCATCGTTATTCGACGACGGTTGCCTGCGGACCCCGAGTCCCGCTACTCTGTCCTCCGGTCAGGGAAGCTGCGCGCCCGCCCGGTCGGCGCCGCTGCGGCAATGGGGAAGCCTCGTGATGTTCAGAAGGCTTGCAATCGGATTGGCATTGATCGGCGCGATAGCGACCGTCATGCCTGCGGAAGCGGGATTCTTCCGCGACCTCCTCGACGACATCCAGTCCGGCAGCGGCGGCGGCAGCGGCAACCCCGGCGGTTCCTTCTATCCCGAGGAAGTCTCGAAGAATCGCATCGCGCCGTTCCGCTATCGCCGGCAGACGGTCTCCTACAAGACCAGCCAGGCGCCCGGCACGATCATCGTCGATCCCAATCAGCATTTCCTCTACTACGTGCTCGGCAACGGCAAGGCGATCCGCTACGGCGTCGGCGTCGGCCGCGAAGGCTTC